>NZ_JJOV01000056.1:0-120821 GCF_000979385.1 Methanosarcina sp. 2.H.A.1B.4 | reverse complement strand
CGGAGGGGTTGCAAGCTCAAAGAACATCGAAAACCCTGCAGTCTGTTTCAAGGTTGAAAAGGACTGGATACAGGATAAAAAGGTTGACCAATCCTCCATTACCCTTAACAGTTACAGCGAGGACAAATGGGGGCAACTGCCAGTTTCCCTGTTGAAAGAAGATGATAAATACCTGTATTTCACAGCCGAAACCCCGGAATTCTCTTCCTTTGCTATTACAGGGGAGGCAAAAAGCACTTTGGGAGAATCTGAAACCGGAGTAAAGCTTGAATCGGAGACCAGAATGGTTAATGAAACTGATGCGGGAAGTAAAGGACCTGAAGCCGAACAGGAAACTGACCCGAAAGAAAGTGCGAGCGCGCCGGGCTTTGAAATGCTTTACGGATTAGCCGGTTTGCTTGCAGTGTTTCTGTATAAGAGGATGTAAAAAATAAAAAAATGTAAAAAAGTAGGGTGTCGGATTCGATATGAACAACAAAGAGAGGAGATTAATCCTCTCATTTTTCTTATTTTTCAGTTATTTCCTGACTTTTTAGCTCCTTTTTAGCTTATTTAACTCAATCTCATACCAGTCCGCGGAAAACAATTCTTGAATACAATGACTTTTGCTTCACTGGTTACTAAAAAAAGGTATTAACATTAAACCTGTTTATTCATATATTTTCCAACTGGACTTTTGTTTGAACAGCATTTGTTATGGGGAAAAATCAGAATAAATTAATTAAAATGTATTAAAATAAATAGTTATTTGTCATTATTATAGTAAAGCTCTAAACTATTTGAACTTTACAAATAATACATTCGGGAATAGACATCTGGGGAAGGGGAATGATAAGTAGACACTTTTCTTTTTTGTTAACTTTTATATTTTTTATTTTGACATCAGCGGTCGCGTCAGCTGGACAGGAGATTCTGATTACATCAAATGATGAAACGGGCTTTAATCCTGCGATTTATGATGATAAAGTAATATGGATGAGTGAAGAATACAATGGCGGCATTATTCGCATGCGAGATCTGTCTACAGGTAAAGAGGTACAGATCACAAATCGATCCGTTTTATGTCCTGCTATCTATGGCGATAAAATTGTGTGGGTGGATCGTGAAGAAAACAGCGATATCTATGTTTACGATCTTTCCACCAGGAAAGAAACTCGGATTACCACCAATAGGTCCGCAAGACATCCTGATATTTACGGCAACTGGATAGTGTGGGAGGATTCTCGAAACATATTTACGGATATCTACATTTACGATCTCACTACTCAGAAGGAAACTCAAATCACCACTAACACATCTTCGCACATTTCTGCGATCTATGATGACAGGGTGGTGTATGTAGGTACACGCAATGAAAGTGGGGGTAATGAAAGTAGAGGTGTCTACATGTACAACATCTCCACTCATACGGAAACTCAGATCCCCATAAGAGGAGGAATCAGCCGTGATATCTACGGGGACAGGATAGTTTACAAGAAAAATAACGACATTTACCTGTATAATATATCTACTTTCAAGGAGACTCCGATAACTACCAATGGATCAGTAAAAGATAAAGTTTTTAAGCGTTGCTGGACTGACCTGATTGACAATGTATCATTAAGAGAGCAACTCTTTAATGAATCTGCTTGTTTGGAGATAACCAATGTTGCATCAGTAGAAGATACGCTTGCTATCCATGGGGACAGGATAGTTTGGACTGATTGGCGCAATGGAAACTACGATATCTACATGTATGATCTCTCTACGCATAAAGAAACTCAGATCACTACTGATGAATCCGATCAGGTGAACCCCGTCATCTATGGTGACAGGATTGTATGGCAGGATTATTGCAGTTTAAGTGAAAATAATTACCCTTTTTTGTTCTATGAAGATTGTAGGATCTATGTATACAATCTCTCTGATAAACCCATAGCACCTTTTGCCTCTTTCTCTGCCAATGTAACATCCGGATATGGAAATGTGCCATTGACAGTATTATTTACTGATACTAGCGACGGTGGAAAACCAGCTTCCTGGTTCTGGGATTTTGGAGATGGTATTAATTCAAAGCATGCTCAAACAGCTATACACATATTCACAAAAATGGGGACATATAATGTCAGTCTAACAGTAAGCAATGCTGGAGGCAGTAGTACGGTTATGAAAGAAAATTGTATTACTGTAACTCCTCCACAAGCACCAGTAGCTGATTTCTTTTCTCCAGAGGTGAAAAAATGGTCTGGATCAATTCCTATAAACGAAACAGTGTCATTTATGGATAATAGTACAGGATCGCCTACATCATGGTTCTGGGATTTTGGTGATGGTGCCACTTCGACAGCCCAGAATCCAGCACATGTGTACAATGAATCGGGAGGGTACATAATTACATTGACTGTAAAGAATAAGATGGGGAGTGATACAGTATCTAAACACGGTTATGTAATCGTTGATGTTGAAGGTGGTGAACCCATCCGCCCTGATAATTTTACCTCAAATGTAACATCCGGAATCGCACCCCTTACTGTACAATTTATTACCGGAGATTATGCGTATGGATGGAATTGGGATTTTGGAGACGGAACATATTCAGATAACAGGACTCCTGTACATACATACAGCAAACCGGGAAAATACACTGTCAAGCTTAGCTCAGCCGATTTTGGTGGGTATGCTATGATAACAAAACACAATTACATCACGGTCACAGACCCTGATGTGCCATTGGCAGATTTCTCTGCAAACGTCACTTCTGGTCCGGCACCTCTAGTTGTATTATTCAATGATACCAGTACTGGCCCAGCCCCTACTTCCTGGCTATGGGATTTTGGTGACGGCATAAATTCACAACATGCCATGAATGCAACACACACTTTTACGAAGCCAGGGACTTACGCAATCAGTCTGAATGTGGAAAATGCTGCAGGTAAAAGTACAGTAACAAAACCAGATTACATAGTCGTTACAGATCCAGTCGTTACCAGTTCCAGTGGAGGGAGCAGCCACAGTAGTAGCGGAAGCAGCAGCGGTGGTGGAGGCGGTTCTCCAGAACCTGCAAAAAACGTTGAGGTAAAGGAACTTTCCCAGACATTCATTACAAACGGCAAAGAGGTAAAGTTTGATTTCTCAAAGAATGCGACCTGTGTTGTGTATGTAAGCTTTGACGCAAAGAGGACTCTGGGCAAAACCACAACCGTTACCGAGATGCTGAAAGAAAAATCCTCTCTGGTTTCCGAATTACCCTCTGGAGAGGTCTATAAGTCCTTTAACGTCTGGGTTGGAAACGGAGGGGTTGCAAGCTCAAAGAACATCGAAAACCCTGCAGTCTGTTTCAAGGTTGAAAAGGACTGGATACAGGATAAAAAGGTTGACCAATCCTCCATCTTATTTTTTGATCTTTTTAGGTCAAATGTCCAATTGGAAACAATGTCATTTTTTCTTTTTGCTATAATAGAAATAATAGAAAATAAAGAAAATTACTATTAAGAGAATTAAGAATATTGCAATAATTAATTCTCCAGGTATTATTTGGGTAGCATGACTTGTACTAGAACCAGAACTTGAGAAACCATTGTTCATGCTCTTAATCTGTTAATAAATTAGAAATGTTTTTCTGGATTTTTTATATTTTCAAAGTTTCAAACGATTTTCTCAATGAATTGCCTGAATGTCATGGATGCTATTCTAGCGGCGCTCAATGGAGCGCCGCTATTATCCTGAGAATTGCAGCATTTTGCTGAAAAAAATACTTTTTTTATCAGTGGCTGAATAATTACCTTATTTTTTATCATTTCAGCTGCTTACTGACTCTTCCAGCTCTTTTTCAGTCATTTTCCAGCAATTATTCAATCTCATACCATCCCGCTGAAGATAACCCTTGAAGCAGCAGCCGAGACTGCAAAAATAATTACCGTAATCGGGAGCATGCAGGAGAGGTCGTACTTCAGCTGCATCCGGTCTCCTCCGTATTCTATGGCTCCTGCAAAGCGTGTGAGGATGGCACTTATAAGGACAACGTAAACCCCTATTGCGAGCAGGAACTGGTCCGGAGGAATTGACTGGGAAAAGGTTTCGGGACTGATTTCCACAGGCATTCCGGACAGGTCTGCGGGTACCCTGCTGACTCTTTCTGCGACCTGGTTCAGGATTTTTGTAATGACTTCGGAAAGGGCAAGGGTAATTCCTGCAATAAGAGGGGCAAAGATTGCAGCAGTTGAACGCATTGTTGAAGTAACGTCGTAGAGGGAACGCCTGATGCGCTCTTCAACTGCACTGAGCTCTTTTAAGTGGTCTGCAAGCTTAACAATTGAAGCTCCTGCAGCTTCATGGTTTTTGTGGACGCTTTCAGTAAAGAGGAGCATGGTGTTTCGGATTCTTTCCGAATACACATGCCTGAAAGCCCCGAATTCGTCGTCAAAAACCGCGTCCCTGAGATTTGTCCTCATGCTGAGCAGGTTCATGGAAATTTCCTCAAAGGCTTCCCCTATTTTTGAGCCTTCCATGGTCCTGGCTGTATGGGCAAAGGCTTCTTCAGGGGCTTTTCCCTCCGAAATCCTTCTGCCGAGCACAAAAAGGGAATCTGCAAATTCCTGCTCCATCTGCTTTATCCGGTCTCTTATCTTCTTGTACGGAATAGATGAAAAGTAAAGGTAAATTGAGACCCCTGCAGTGCCTCCCACAACTAAAGGAAGGGCTGGAAGGAGATAACCCCCAAGAGGAGTTGTAGACACTATTCCTCCCGGGTTTCCGGCCGCGAGCAGCAGATACCCCAGAGGAGCTGTCAGGACGCAGACAAGGGCTCCGGAGAGTATGGCAACCCGCTTTTTCTGCCTTATATCTGCAAGGTCGGGATGGGAATCCGGGATATGCCTGGGAATAAAGGCAACGGGCCTCTGCATCAGGATATATTCTGAGTAGACTGCTGCAAGGACAGGAAACACAAGGTCATAGAGAAGTACAAGGTCCGTAATCTCGGGTTTCATCCCTACAACCGTGACCGCAGGCAGGAGAGCTACCAGGGCAAGAGGAATCAGGATGAAGATTGAGTAGAGCACGTAACTTGGGGTCTTCAGCTTTGCTGCAAAGGATTCCATCAGAGTTTCAGTGCCTTCAAGACTGATGTCGAGAGCCCGGTTCAGGGTAATGACCCTCTGGGCTTCATCAGGCTCGGCAGTTGAGCTTTTGATCAGGTGCAGGGAACGCTTGAAGTATTCACTGTTTCTGCCCCACAGGTCGGCAAAAGAGAGGAGAGCGTCATCCATGCTGCTGTAGAGCCTCAAATTCAGGTCCCAGGTCAGTTTTTTTAAGTCACTGGCAAGCGGCCTCTCCGAGTTCCGGGCAGCAAAGAGCACGGCATGTTCAAGATTGGGGACCAGTTTCATTGACATGATGATATAGCTTAAGATTTCCGGGATGTCTCCAAGGGAGGATATTTTCATAAAGCTGGCCTTTATCTTCACATACTCACTCAGGTAGCAGAGGACTATCAGCGGAATGATAAAGGTCAGGGTTCCCATAATGAAAAGAGTCCTGGGTTCAAAACTTCTGGAAAGGAGAAGAAAAAGGTCTATTCCGATAAGCAAAATTAAGGTTACAAACGTCCCCACGTAAGAAAATAACACCGTCTCGAAGGCTTCAAGGTCAAAACCGGTAAACCGGAGGGCGTCTCTGTACTCAGGACTCACGCTTTTTTCGCATTTCCTGCTGAATGCATCCGGGTCCTGAACAGTCCATCCCCACTGCTTTGTTGTGGTTTTGCAGGCTCTTACATACCAGCTGCTTTCTTCCATTTTCCTGACCTCAGACAGTTATTTTTACTTCTGGCAGCTGTTTTTCTTCTGATCTTTGTTTTATCTCAGATGATTGTTTTCCTTTTCCGGCCCGTACACGGGAAAAATTTTCAAACCAGGTTTCCCACTGCCTGTAAAGCTCTTCAAGATCGGCTCTTGAGGTCGATTCGGGACCTGTTTCAAATCCTCTGTTACCTGTCTTGATGGAATCCGAAAGCAGCCAGAACATATTGTTTGCCTCGCTTACGGCTTCGGCTTCAAGCAGGAATGGACTGTGAACTCCTTCAGCCGCAATCCTTTCTTTTATCCGTGTCCTGAGTTCGATATTTTTCAGGGCACTGTCAATGGAAATTCCCCATTTCCGGGCAATCTTTCCTATAAGTTCGGACTGTCCCTGTTCAAGCACCTTTCCTGCAAGCAGGCAGTCCTGGGAGGCATCATAATGCATGATGTCGGTAAAGAGCTCGGAAGGTTCGGGGTTTTCTATCGATGTACCGGTCACTTCTGCAATCCGGCTCACCCTTTTTATCTTTTTCATGCTCCCCCCGGGCCTGATGCCTGAGCATATTATCACCGCATCGGTTGCCTTAAAAGAAGCAGGAGGGACTCCAAGGGTGTGTACGACTCTCTCGTATACGTTTTCAACGGATGAACCGTGGATGGTCCCTATAACGGAATTTCCGGCATTTCCTACCTGCATGGCTTCGTAGAGCACTTTAACTTCAGGCCCCCTGACCTCTCCAAGCACCAGAGAAGAACTCCCAAGCCTCAGGGCAGCCCGAAGTGCGGTTTCAGGGCTCATTTCCGCTCCGGACTTCAGGACCGAAGAATGGGAACTCATCCCCAGCACCTTCCAGCCCAGGTCCTGGAGCTGTTCTGTCGGGAGTTCGTGGGTGTCTTCAATTGTAAGGATCCTGTATTTCTGGGGGATTTCAAGCAGCATTGCCGAGAGGAGAGATGTTTTTCCGGCTCCCACTTCTCCGGCAACAAGGACCGAAGCCTGCCCGTCCATAAGAAAACTCAAAAACCCGGCTGCAAAAGGAGAAATAGAGCCTGTATTGATCAGTTTCGGCAGGGTCCAGGGTGTGAGGGAGTGTTTTCGGAAGGCGTATGCAAGCCCGTTTGCACTTAGCGGGTCTCCGATTACGGATACTCTTACCCCGAAAGCTTCAAGGTTAAGCTCAAGCACCGGGACCGCTTCCCCAAAGGGTCTGCCGCTAATGGTCCTGAACCTTGAAACAAGAGAATCAAGATCGTCCTGCGAGAGAAATACGTTGCTTGTACATTCTTCTCCATCCATCACAACGTGCACAGGGTTCGTATCGGCAGGGGCATTGATGTATACGTCTGTTATCCCGGCATCGGAAAGGAGGTCTTCTACGATCCCGAGCCCGTTCGTGTACCTTGCAAGGAGGTCGGCATAGCTTTCAAGTTCATCCGGACTGCAGGCTTTCCCGTTTTCCAGCAGTTCTTCGCCCAGCAGGTCTTTTGCCATGCGTTTGAAGTACTCCCTGGCTCCGGTCGGGTCTGCAAAAGCAAGATCCTTTGGCCTGTGCCGGATCATCCTTTTCCTGACCGTCTCAAGCAGCCTGAGTTCCTCCTGCCGCAGGTTATACTCGGGAGGCCTGAGCATGTACAGCTTTTCCGGCCTGTCGGTGTAGCGGTAAATAGAGACCTCAAGGTTTCTTCCTTCCCTGCCGTTTATGTCATAACATTCGAGAAATTCGGTATTTTCAGGAGCCTCAGTGTAAATTCTCGAACTGGAAAAAGGCGGTCTGACGTGAGATTTGATCCTGCCTTCGTAATCAAAAAAATCCTCATCTGGTCTTTTATTCTCTTGTTTTTTGTTATCTTGTTTTTTGTTCTCTGGTCTTCTATTTTCTTGTCTTCCATTCTCCTGTCTTTTGTTCTCTGGTCTTTTATTCTCGTTTTTCTTTCCAGTGCCGGGAAATGAGAACGGAATTTTTCCGGATAAAGAAGCAGGGTTTACTTCTCCCGAAATGTCTTCTATCAGGCTTCCGGTTTTCTTTCCTGCATTTCCTCCAATTGTTACCTTTAATTTTTTCCATTCCTTTTCTTCTGAACGGTTTACATTTTCTTCCGTACTTTCTAACCAGCCTGCTTCCAGACAATAACCGGACTTTTTGAGGACAGGAACTTCAGGAAAGCCAGACATTTTCTCTTCGATTTCATTCAGGACGCTGTAGAAACACTCCGAGCATGCGAGGCAGACAGGAGTTGCATCCTGAACTCTACCAGCCATTTTTCCATGAATAATCTTTCTCAGTTCCAGCCGGGCTTTTAATGGGTCAGTTTCCACGGTTTCGGCAAGGGCAGAAATTATCTCTTTTCTCTCAAGGCTGCACTCCATTTTATCGGGCCGGTCGCATGCCTCAGGCACAACTTCAGTGCTCCTGTACGCTGTAATAGTTCCCTTGAAGCCTGCCAGAGCATAAAGCAAAGCCAGGGATTTTCCTTCGTAGTCCCTTTCATAGAGCCTTGAGAGTACAAAACAGTCGGCATGAATTTCTCTTTGGAGGATGCCGAAAATGTTTTTCCTGCAGTGAGAATCATTAAGTGAAGACCCTGCATCACATTCCTTGCAGTTGATAGCAATCGTTTTTCGATTTTTCGTCTGCTTTATCCTGTGCGGGCAGCTTTCTTCTTCCTCTTTGTTTTTTCCTTGAAGCAGGCCCGGACTGAAGCTGTTAACAGCGTCCTGCAGGCTGCTGGCAGCATCCTGAAGTTTAAGCATTATATCCAGAATTCAAACCCCCATTTCCCCTAATTACTTTGAAATTTATATTCAAATGTATTAAACTTTTTCTATTAATCGCCCTTTTTATTTTTGTAGATTTAAGTTTGCTAATTTATATAAGAAGATACTTCCCGTTAAACCCTGATCCATGCTCTATTATTCGCGTGCAGGAAACGCTAAAATACCAAAAGTGGACGTTCAGATCCTCTGTCTGCTTGAGAAATAATTCCCTTTCCCCGGGAAGCGCTTTTCAATCCACAATTAATAGGACGCCTCCGCCAGCTTGTCTGGAGATCCTTCATAAAAAGAACTAAAGGTGAAAACAAGACTTGAAAATGAGTGCTATTAATGCGTATTTAATTCTGTTTTGTGTTTCTACGCACCGATGTCCTATGTCACTTATTATATTTGCTTTTTTATGCCACTTTTACTTTCTGGCTTTTTCTCTTCTTCTGTCTCTTTTTTGTCTGAAAGGCCGCTCTCCTGCGTCGAGCGTGACAAAAATGACGAGAGACAGCGAATGATGTTGTATGGGTCGAGAGATCTATAAATTAGTCCGCTTGAACGAGCGGAGCGAGTGAAACGGACCGCGTACTCCCGAGGCGCAATTCGGGCGAGGCGCAATTCGGGCGAGGCGCAATTCGGGTGGGTCAACTAAAGTATCTGTTTTTAGGTCTTACGTTAGGGGGAAGAGATACCAGAAAGCGACATTGACGTCCTGGTTGAGTTTGCCGAACGGAAAAGCCTGCTCACTCTGGTAAATATAGAACTGGAGCTTTCTGACTACCTGGGCATAAAAGTAGACTTGCTTACTGAGAAATCGATAAGTTCTTACCTGATTGATGGAATTAAAAAAGAAGCTAAAGTGATCTCTGAATGAAAAAGGACGATAGATTATATCTCAGTCACATTATAAAGTCAATTTATTAATTACTTTTACAACAGTTGTTCTCCTGTGGTTACTCGATGCAGGGTAGGTGCTCCAGGATGTACGCGACCCGGTCTTCCGGAGACATTCCTCTGGCTACAGCTGAATTTTCGGCGAAAGCTTCATAATAGATCGCAGGATCGGTCCATTCTGCGGGAAGATGAGGAATAATATCTTTTTCGCCGATGGTTTTGATGACCTTTCCCCCTGTCATGACAATAGACAATTCCGGGACGTCTCCGGTTATCTCCGCACCTGCCGCTATGATCGAACCTCGTCCGATCTTAATCTTTCGTCCGTCCGCGAGAACCGTAGTGCCGGCGCCAACCCAAACTTCAGGATCGAACTCGATGTCCCCTCCATTTTTGGAAATGACCTTTACTCTGGGCGCGAGCAAATCCCATGGAGAAAAGTTCAACGTGCATCCGGGATCCGTATGAATGTAGCTTCCCTGGTTTACTGTCATTCTTTTTTTGAGGACCGGAATGTCACCTTCTATTGTGACGGGTCCGGGGATAAGGCATATGCGAAGAGCTTCCTTTGACGAATTGCTAAAAAATATAAATAAGTCGTCCGAAGGCTCTATACTTTTTACTCTGTAAATTTTGGCATCGGACATCAGTGGAAGATCCAATGATCTGGTGAGGTCGGCGCTTACGTCTTGCGAGTCCAGATGCGCAAGTCCCTCGGGTGTCAAACGGCTTTCAAGAGTCAGGTGTTCGTGTGCCGAAAGATTCTCTATTGGACGGAAAAAGTTTCTGCCTTGCAGAAGAATTTTGTTCGCGTCGCCTACGACACAGTAGGATGGAATGTCTTTCGTAATGATAGTGCCAGGAAGAATAATGGCCTTTTCACCGATAGTAATAGCTTCGGCTTTTCCACTATTGACGACAACCGTGCCGCTCCCCAGCAACACACCGGAACCTACGTCAATCGGCCCCATTTTGTGCAAATGACGCTGGCTGGGGTGAAAAGGATGCCCAACAGTAATCAACAAAGCCTTTTGACCTATAACAGCTCCATCTCTTAGTGAAAGCCCACCATGCGCCATGAGGAGGGCTTCAGCGCCTACGCTGACGTTGTGGCCCAGCATGGTTCTGGAAAACATGTCTCCAGCAAACGGTATTTCCGCTTCCGGATCGAGCCTGAGGCTGTCGACATTGTTGGCTTTGTCCAAAATGTTGAAGACTCTTTTGAGGTTTTTCAGGCTCTTATCGGCAAGAAATTTTAGATACCGATCGCGCTGTTCGAACCAGAGAACCCGGATCGAAAGGTCCGAGGGATTCAGCAGCTCTCCCTTTGCTCCAAGTATCTGTCTTTCAAAAGAAATATCATTCACGTGGGTATCTCCTCAAAATATTGCGTAACACTTGTGGAAACTAGATTCCTACATAAAAAAATTTTGGCGTCATAGTCCCGTTCATAGAGCCTTGAGAGTACAAGACAGTCGGCATGAATTTCTTTTTGGAGGATTGAATCTTACTGATGATAATTATCAGACAGCCTGTTTAGGGTAAGGTGGCTGCACGCAATATTATTTGAAGATATTTAAAAACGCTATCAAGAAAATATATTGATTTTTGAACAAAATACTATGGAACCCTAATTTGACATATTCTGCTAATTAATACAGTATTTTCTTACACAAAACACATCGCATTGACATGCTATATTTTAGTAAAATGGATAATGTCCGGAAATCATAAGATGAAAGACAGAACTTTGAATTGTATTAAGAAAACAGAAACATGAAGCCCATTTTAACATTATAAAATGTGTGCTTCTGTCAAATATGGGATGGAATGTAGATTTCAAAACTATATGGTTGAATTACCGAGGCGCTAAATTATGGGGCTCGCCAAACGCTACACAAAAAACTTTCAACCTGAACCGAAAATATTAGCTTTTTCTCTCTAATTTTCTGGAATTTGCTCTTCTGCGAGACTGGATTTTCAATACTCAAAAACAGCTTCAATCGACAGCTCTGCCAGTTTCAGCACATCTTCTTTAAAGGCGAACAGGTTCTCAAAAACAGCTGAATCTTGTCCTCTCAGGAGTTCCTGCTTAACTCTCTTGCCCACGATATCATCGCTTCCCTCTATCAGCCTGAGAACAACCGAGCCGGGAAAGATTTTTGTCTCACAGGTGACATTATCGCAGTCCCCGTCTGTGATTCCAATGATCGGGATTCCAAGCCTGAAAAGGATGTCTCCTGCTATGGCTGTGGTGTCGTCTCCGATGGTGACTGCAAGTTTAGCCCCGGAAGCCAGTTCATAGGAATTTTCGGCGTCATGGTCTATAAGTACAACTTTTCCTGTCCCTGCCCCTGCCCAGGAAATAGGACCTGATTTTCGGGCGCTGGGATCTTCTTTTCTGGCATCCGGGAGTAAGGAATTGCTTCTTCGGATGTCCCCGCTTTTTACCCAGGCTCCGGCAAGGTCAACAGGGTCCCTTTTTTCGTAATTATGAAGTTTTTCGAGCCCGTGCTCCTTTATTTCTCCGCCTTCGATTGAGATAATGAAACCGTTTTCAGCAATTATTCTTACCCCGGAAGATAGGGCTTTTCCGATTACAAGCCCGTTTACAAGGATGTTTTCTCCGGGAAAAACACCTGAGATTTCGCGGATGATTCGGGCTTTTCCGGTTTTCGAGACGTTTTCTCTGGAAACAGGATTATGAAAGCTCAGAAGCTTTTCGGCAGGAAGTCCAAAGGCTTCAGAGAGTTTTTCAATGTAGCTGCCGGCTTTTTTGTTCAGGGGTATTAGCTTCCCGCTGGTACAGCCCGGGCTTTCTATCTGGATCAGTGGTTTCTTTTCAGGGTCCTTCAGGCGAGAGGCAACCTTTGCTCCAAAAATCATGCCTGTTTCGGGCGTTTTCCCCCTGTTAAGGAGGCATACAAGGTCTGAGGTTTCAAAAAAGGATTCAATGCAGGCGCTCGGCTTCAGGTGCCGGCTTATGTCTATAACATTTTCAAGCCCTGCGTCAAGGACAGCTGTCTTTCCCATGGTTCCGCCAAGCTGTGTCTCTACTTCACCTATGCAGGAAAGCTTTTCCAGAACGATTTCCGCTTCTCCCGAATCGATTACTTCGGGCCCGTGGATTACCAGACTGATTTTCATTCTCACTTGATTAACACTTAAGGGCACATGTTATATTACCCTTTATTCATCCCCTTGTGTGCTCCTTATACCTGCCTGAACAACGTGTTGTATAATAATTATCCGATTATTATCGAAAATTACATTACGCATTGTTACGTTCTGACAAAAACATAAGGAAAGAGGCAAAGAGATGGCTGACGTAAAAATTACCTGGCTTGGGCATGCTGCTTTTTTGCTCGAAGCCGAAAAGAAATTGCTGATTGACCCTTTTATTTCCGGAAACCCGAAAGCTCCATGCACCCCTGACGCTCTGGACCCCGACATCATAGCCGTAACCCACGGGCACCGTGACCACCTTGGAGATGCCATCGAGATCGGAGCCCGTACCGGCTGCCGGATCATCTCGATTCATGAGGTTGCAAACTATATAAAATCAAAAGGAGTCTTTGCCGAAGGCATGAACAAGGGAGGCACAATGGAAGTGGAAGGGGTGACCCTTACCATGACTCAGGCGCTTCATTCTTCCTCAATTGATGCTTCAGGCTTCAGTTTCGACGGAGGCAGCCCGGCAGGGTTTTTGATAGGTATTGGCGGGCATTCCTTTTATCATGCCGGAGATACGGGTGTTTTCGGGGACATGCAGCTTATAGGAGAACTCTATGAACCCGAAATCGCCCTGCTGCCCATAGGAGACAGGTTCACCATGGGAATAAAGGAAGCCGTAAAAGCTGTGGAACTGATCCAGCCCAAAATCGTTGTGCCAATGCACTACAACACCTTCGATGTCATCAAGCAGGACCCTGAAGAGTTCAGAAAAGCTGTGGAAGCAAAAGTTGATACGAAAGTAATTATTATGGAACCCGGAGAATCGATCGAGTTTTGATTTTCAGGGTTTTTCTTTTTTCTTTCTTCTTTGTTCCGTTTCGTTCTTTTTTTCTTTCGTTCTTTTTTTCATTCCTTCTATTTCTCAATAAAAATGAAGTGGAAAAAATAGAAGTAGAAAACCCGGGATTTCAGATCCCGAGCTTCTTTCTCTTTTCCATGATGTGCTGTTCGATCCCTTCAACTGCTTTCACTGCATCCATTTCCACGCTCATGACTCCGCCTGTAACTTCCCGGCAACCTTCTGTCAGCAGTTTGACAAGGTTCGGGCCTCCGGTGACGGTCGGGACAGGATTTACATAGGTGTAGAGCCCGAGCGCCAGGGCAAAGATGGCGTCGATTGTGGCTTTTTGCTCCATGTATTCGGGGGCTGCGGCAGCAACAGGAAGGTCCGGGACAGGGACTCCTCCGAGGGCTCCGGAGATTGCTCCCAGGAGGTCGGCAAGCCGTCCGGTGTCGGTGCAGGTCCCGTAACTGAGTACTGGAGGGACTCCGAGGGCTTCACATACGGCTTTCAGGCTGTCCCCTGCAAATTCCCTGGCTTCGGGGGAGCAGAGGCCTGCAACCTGCATGGCTCCATTCCCGCAGCCCATAGACAGGACCAGGATGTTCCTCTTGATCAGTTCTTTTACCACTGCAACGCTGTGCACATCCTGCCCGGAGTCCCTTAATGTAGTGCAGGATACCATTCCGACCACTCCTTTGATTGCACCGCTTTTTATGGCATCAAGGAGAGGGTCGAGGGTACCTCCGAGGGCGTCAAGAATGCTCTCGGTTGAAAAGCCGACAACTGCCTCTTTCATCGGGAGTTTCAGGGCGGTTCCAACCGAACTTTTCCTGTGTTTGAAGTTTTCAATTGCCATATCCAGGAGTTTTGCTGCCTGCTGATCGGCTTCTACCGGGTTGTAGTTCAGGCGCTCGGTGATACCTTCAAAAGCCACAAGTTCGCTTACGGGCATGAGTTTGAAGCCGTATTTCTTGGCGTAGAGGGGGGCTACCGGAAGCGAGCAGTTCATGTCTGCGGCAAAAAGGTCCACACTCCCGCTTGCGAGCACCGCTTCCTGAGAAATCCAGTTTCCGGTAAAACCGTAGAACACATCGTCTTCCTCCCACCTCTGGATCATTTCCTGCCCGGTTTCGATGCTGGCAATGATCCTCAGGCCTTTTGCCCCGGCTGCTTTTGCTTTCTCCTGCCACTCGGGCTTCCGGGCAAGCTGGACCATGGCAAAGCCTATGAAAGGTTCGTGCCCGTTCGGAAGCACATTTATGTACTCAGGGTCCAGCACGCCAAGGTCAACCCTCATCATGTGAGGCCTTGGGATGCCGAAAAGGATGTCCTGGCAGTACTCATTTACAATCTGGCTCTGGTATGCCATCGCAACTCCCAGGCGCATGGCTTTTAAGGCCAGGCTCACGTAGTACCCATCCACGTTTGTCAGGCAGGAGCTTGTTGAAAACATCATCTCCCCATAGATCCCGCCCGGGAAGATGTCCAGTTCCTTCCACTTCTCTTTTCTTTCCGGGGGGGCAAGGAGCTCCACAATCCGGCTCGGCTCGTAAGCCGGCCTGTTAAATTCTTTTTCTACAAACTCGCACAGGCGAAGGGCAACTTCGGAGTCCGTCCCGCTGGTTTCTAGCCCCAGCCGGCTTGAAAATGTCCTCAACTTTTCAGGTTCACTTATTTTGTAAGGGGTGTTGCCCTTTGCGGTTTCCCTCAAAGTCCGGATTGTCTGGTCTGTATGGTAGTGATAAGTCGAAGCCCCCATTACGTTCCTGAGCAGCATCATCCGCATTGCCATCCCGTCAGCAGTGATCCCGCATACCCCTCTTTTGTCCTTTTCAGCGTCCGAACGACAGGGCCCGTTGGAACACAGGTCACAACGGGCTCCTGCCATACAGAAAGTGCACCTCTTGTCCGGAACTCCACCTATTCCCTGAGCCTCATAGCGGTCCCAGACATTTGTCATATTATCTTCCTTTATCCGCTCATACATCTTTTGAACGGACTCGTGATAGGAAATCCTTTCTTTGTCCATGGTTATTACTCCCCGGTTAACTGCCGCTCCCTTCTCCTTCTTACCTCAAAGATCAGGAGGTCCCCTCCAGGCATTACATTGTATGAACATTTTCTTATGAAGCAAATATCAATCAGTAAGCCTGGTTGCAGTTATCAGTATATCGGCGCAGGAAATATTTACAATTAATTAGAAGCACGGTAGCTGTTAAGGAAGTATGCGGACTGTTTGAATAAGAAATGTGTTGACTGTTTGAATAAGAAATGTGTTGACTGTTTGAATAAGAAATGTGTTGACTGTTAAAATTAGAAGCGTGCTGACTGTTATACTGCATTATACCGAATTTGAGAAAAGGTACGGAAAAAAAGCTAATCCCAGAAGGTGCAGAAAAAAAGGCTGATCCTGGAAGGCACAATAAGAAAGGAAGAAGTTGTACTTGCGTTAGTTTTTTGTGCCTTCCATGGTTTGTGGAATTTATACCTTACTCAAAGTTATACATTATTCAACACTGTTTTCAAGACTGTTTATATATATATCTTATAAGTGTGGTTGTCCTCAACCCGGAAAGTTATTGATTCATCCTGTTCCGTTTCATAATCGAGGGACTTTTCGAGTGTAGTGTCGTAGACCTGTGTATTGTTTCCTGCGGTTATGTTTACGTTTACAAGAGCGCTGGCACCATTTGTATGTGCGTCGAATGCAACCAGTTTCTCATTATATTGCAGGTTTTCAAAACTTGCATCATATGTATTCCTGCTGATCTGGTTGTATTCATAAAATGACACTACGGTCATGTTGTTTGATTCATAGTTATCCACCCAGTTCTGGAACTTTGAGCGGCTTATTGAGTATTTTATTGCAGGTTCCAAATCAAGTTGATGGGAGAATACCGGATAGGAAATGCCTGCTTTTGATGCTGGCTCCCACCATTCCCATGTATCATCGTATAAGTTTCCTACATCCCTTTCCGCGTGAATTGCTGCGTCTCCGTTTCTCCAGGTCATTCCTAAGTTTTCGTATGCATAAATTGCATGCGTAAGGTTATCGCGATTTCTCAGGCAGCACCAGCTTGTTGGTTTCTGGCCTATTTTTTCAGACACGTACAGGTATTCTTCATCCATTACCCTGTATGCTTCTTCAAGTGGAAGGCTGTTTAACTCCTTTGTATAGTGTATGCCAACTTCCCAGGAATCGTTAACAACCAGATTGCGCAGGTACTCAACGTATGTGTCATTTGATTTCTCAAACATTCCCTTATCAAACCACATTGTACCTCTATACCCTTTGCTGTTCAGGTAGTCGATTCCTTCCCCGGTTGTATTCATTGGTAAAGGTCCGTCAAGTCCGAACGGGATCATCTTACTATCCCCGATTGCAGTTACGAGTTTCCTCTCCGTTGTCTGGTTTATATCGTATATGTCAACATCAAGGTAAGTTCCTTCTCCAAGGATAAAAGCGGTGAACTTGATATATCCACTTGAAAAATCGATATAAGGAAGCTTTTGCCTATCTAGATTATAGAACGGGGTAACGATGGAGTTTCCATCCTGTGCGTAAATTGTGTTTGTTTTGTTATAACCGTCAAATATTATTTTGAAATTTGTTTTTTCTGACGCGTCACCTAGAATAACTTTTTCGTATTTGGTTACTCCAGAAGAGTCTCTGTAATAACTTTTAAGTATAGTCTGACCCTCGCTTTCTCGTATAATCAGTCTTGAACCCGGACTATCCAGTTCAACAAAGCTTTGCGGGTCATCTGCATTTATGTCCATTGAGATTTCATAGGCACATTTTACCATTGGTGTAAGGTTGCATATGTACAGGGCCCCTGCCTGCCTTGGTTCCTCGAGGTAGTGAATTATCGGGACAGAGGTACATTCACAAAAAGTAAAAATATCCAGGGTGCTTCTAAAGTGCTCCAGGTATTCATTGATTCCAAAACAAGAGATAGTATCCATACCCGGAAGCAAACTGCATGGAATTAGAGGAAAGTCTCTTACATTATTATACTTCAGCCCTGTTGAAGTATTATTGAAAAACAGTTCTGATTCTTGCGTTGCATATATACTTGAATATAGTTTATCGTAAGCCTTTTCTCTCTGAACCTTTGCGATAAAAACATTAGCTGGAAGATTATTTATTTCAGAGTAGTTCTGTGAAAACAGGATGATGCTTCCCTGATTAATATTCTCAACCATTTTTGAGCTATCCGTATCCGGGGATGCGTATGCCTCTCCTATCCACAGGTAACTTATCATAAGTAGTATGAACATAAACACTTTTAGATGACTACAATTCCTCACTAAATCACCAAAATTAATTTATAATTTCCATCTCTACACTCACCATGAAGTTTTATACCTTTTGACTCAACAACCTTCGGAAGGGTATTCTGGAAGCTCTCCGCTTAACTGTTTTTAAAATTATATTTGGAATGTTTGGGTCTTGCTAATGTATGTAAATTTTTTCATTATCCTAAATTTATATTTTCCAGTAAAAACTTCGTTTTATCTATTATCACCTGTAAATTAATGTTTTCTTTTCCATTCGATTTGTTTTTATATAAATATACACGTGAAATTCCTCAAATAACAGGCACAAGAAAATGAAAGTACTTCTCAAATCACAGTATTTTCATGCCAGGAAAGGAATCACAGGGTTATTGAAACAACTACTAAAATTTATTGACAATTTTCTTAAATCTCTCAATAACGGTCTGAATCTGGGGTTTAACTAAGATGGGAAGTCCCTTCCTCGGAGCGAAGCAACAGGTGGGGTAGTTCACAGCGCAGATTTAATTTATATTTAAAACATAATTGTAACTATTGTTTACCTATAACATTTTATAGCATCAATACGAAATCACCGGCATGAACATGACGACAAATATAAAACAGATTCCACTCGCGTTCGGAAGCGGGGTTTTTGAGCTGAATATCCCTGAAAAAAACATTTCCAGCTTGATCCTGCCTTCGGAACCTATTAAAAAGGAGGATGGGGCTCTTTTAATCAGGAAAGCGCTCGAGAATCCCATAAAAAGCAAGAGACTTTCCGAGATTGTAAACCCGGAATCCAGGATTGCAATTATTGTAAGCGATGTCACGAGGCCCACTCCCACCGCAAAAATTCTTCCTCCTCTGCTTGAAGAGCTTTATTCAGGGGGAGCAAGGGATGAGAACATCACAATTATCTTTGCTCTCGGGCTTCACCGCCAGCAGACTGAAGAGGAGTCAAAGAAACTGGTCGGGGAGGATATCTACAAAAAAATCCGGTGCATCCAGCACGACACTTCCAGGTGCAAACGGATTGGGGTAACCAGCCGTGGCACTCCCATTGAGATCTTCGAAGAAGTTCTTGATGCTGATTTTGTTATTGGGACAGGGGGAATCGAGTTCCATTACTATGCAGGATACAGCGGTGGAGCAAAGTCCGTACTTCCCGGTGTAAGCTCTGAGGAGTCTGTGCTTACCAACCACAAAATGATGATCGAGGAAAATGCGGTTTCCGGAAGGGTAGACAGTCCTGTAAGGCAGGATATGGAAGAAGCTGCAAAGGTCTTTGGCCTTAAATTTATTCTTAACGTTGTGCTTGACAGCAAAAAAGGAATAGTTGCTGCCGTTGCAGGTGATTTTATCGAAGCCCACAGGAAAGGGGTCGAGATTGTGGACGCCATGTATAAAGTGTCCGTAGAACCTGCAGATGCTGCGGTCGTTTCCTGCGGAGGTTATCCTAAGGACATCAACCTCTACCAGGCAAACAAAGCCCTGGACAACGCAACCCAGGCTGTAAAAGACGGCGGCTCGATCATCCTTGTAGCGGAATGTGCCGAAGGGATAGGAAACCAGATCTATGAGTGCTGGAACCTGGAATGCAAAACTCCGGAAGATGCAATAGAGCGCTTCAAGCACTGCTTCGAGTTTGGAGGTCACAAGAGTGCAATCGTTGCAAAAGCTGCACAGAAGTTCAAGCTTTACCTTGTCTCGAAGCTTCCGGAAGATAAAGCCAGAACCGCATTCTTTACGCCGATGTCAAGTGTTCAGGAAGCCCTGGCTGCAGTCCTTTCAGAAAATCCTGATGCAAAGGTTCACCTGATGCCTCATGGGGGGCAGACCCTGCCTGTCAGAAAAGAAAATTGAAGGATTCTAAAGAGAACACAACAGGTCAAAGCGGCAGAAATTTCGGTCTCATTTCTCTTTAAAATCTGTATTTCTTTCTTTATTTTTCAGGGCCTCCAGACAGGCTGGCGGAGGCACTTGTATTTACCTGTGAATTAAAAAACGTTTATCGGGGCTAAGGAAAGTATTCTCTCAGCCCCGGAGTATTTCTCCAATGTATTGTTTTTCTTAATTGTGGTGTCGTTTTGTCGGGCGCTTTTTATCTGGCTGACAGGCCGGCCCAGATACGTTGCTGCGCAGGGAGAGAGAACTAAAAGCTTTCATCTCCGGTATTCCGTAAGAGATGTGCCAATAATCAGGGAAAATCAAAAAGAGAGGAAATAGAAAAAGAAGTGGCGCATAAAAATGCGCCTGATTTTTTTAAAAAAGGGAACAGGCTTAAATGCCTGTTGATTCAGCTGCCTTGTGTGATGCTGTCTCCGAGATTTCCTCTTCTTCGTCTTCAAACCTGAGCCTGTAAGCCTTCTTCAGGAATTCGGCTGAAGGTGGGACTGTCATAAGGCTTACCACTATCAGGGTAAGGAAGGCGAGTGGGGTTGCAACCAGAATAGGGTCCACAAGGGGCCAGGTGCCGGTAAGTAAAGTTTCCTTTCCGAAGATTGCCAGGCAGATCTTGAGAGGCACAGCTTCTTTTGCATGTACAAAGATCAACCAGAACAGACTGCTTATCGAGCCTACAACAAGGCTCGCAGTTGCTCCGGCTCTTGTTGTGCGCTTCCAGAAAAGTGCTCCCATGTAGAGAGGCAGGAAAGCGGAAGTGCACAGGCCCATGAACATGGCAGTAGCCCTCGCGATGATGCTTACTGGAAGGATGTAAGCCAGAGCGACCGAGACCAGGATGGTAAAGGCAATTCCTAACTTCGTAGCGTGGACGGCTGTTCCCGTGGACTTGCCGTTCATGAGGCCCTGCTGGTAGAAGTCGTGTCCTATGGATGTGCCCATTGTGTGGAACTGGGCAGCTGCAGTAGACATTGCAGCTGCTAGCAGGCTGAGCATGAAGAGTGCTACAAAGGTCTCGGGCATGGCCTGGTTCAGGAATTCGGGCATTATAATGTCAGTGTTCCCGCCCGCAACCTGAAGGGAAATCATGCCTGTAGTCCTGTAGAAGTAGACGTTGGAAAGAGCTCCCACTACGTACGCGACTCCTGCCATCATCAGGATAAAGGGACCTCCCACAAGAACTGCTCTTTTCAGGGAGCGGTCGTCTTTTACCGTCATGAACCTCACTGCGAGCTGTGGCTGGGCAAGCACCCCTATCCCAACTCCCAGGGTGATTGTGGAAATCATTGTCCACCAGATAGGGGAGTTGAAAGCCGGCATTGCAGTCCAGCCCCTGTGGCCCTGGTCAACAAGGGCTTGAGGAACAAGGCTTGCCATATCAGTAAGAGCCTGGTGGGCGCCTACAACTCCACCCAGTTTACTGTAGGTGAACACCAGCAGAAAAGCCATTCCCAGCAGCATGAGAGTACCTTGCATGGCATCCACGTACATTACTGATAAGAGACCACCTTTAATCACATACGAAGCAATGATAATAGTAAAGATAAGGAGAGCGAGGTTGTAGTTGATTCCAAGCGTGGTCTCAAGGAACCTTCCGGCCCCTATGAGCACACTTGCAGCGTAGAGAGGCATGAATACTGCTATTAAAAGCCCGGAAAAGCCCTGGATAAACCTGGACTGGAAGCGTTTTCCTATAAACTCAGGGTAAGTTATGGACCCAAGGTTCAGCCCCATACGCCGGGTTCGAGGGCCAAAGACCACGAAGGCGATGAAGATGCCGAAAAAGATGTTCATAAAGACTAGCCACAGAAGTCCCATTCCCAGTGAAGCGGCTACTCCTCCAAACCCTATTATTGCGGAAGTGCTGATGAATGCAGCTCCGTAGGAGAGAGCCATAATTGCCGGGTGCACCTGTCGGCCGGCGAGCATATACCCATCGGTCTGGGAATTCTTCTTATACCCCAGGCGGGCAACGTAGAAAGTGCACACAAGATAAATGAGAACAAACAGGATAAGAGTTGAAGTATTAACTGCCATAAAAATCATTCCTGAAGAATTCAAATTGTTGTTTTTTCGCAGGAGTTGTTAAAAAAAGTCTGATTAAAAAGGCACTTTGAGCTGAGGTTCCCGGCACAGCTTACTGGTCCTGAACCGCTGCTTTTGGAGTGCTGCTTTTCACTGTCTGCTCTTCGTCCTCGCCTTTCCAGTTCAATGCCCCGTAAACCATACATCCGAGAGCACTTAATACACAAGAAACATATGCAAGCCAGATCTGTGGATCATCGATTCCTAACATCTACTACACCTACCAATATAATCTTCTGCCACTAGTTAACATGACACTTGTTAGCATAGTACATAAGAGCTTTTTGTTATTTAAGTATATTGTCTGAGGAAATTCAAGATCGGAGTAGACATAAGGCGTAATGTTATGTAATGTAATTTCATGCCACAATGAATACGATCCTTTTTATAATGAACAAGGCCCGGATATCAACTATGAACCCAACTAACATGTAACTATGGACCTGAATGTTAATTGGAAATCGTGTGCAAAAAAAGACTCCGGCGGTGAGAAGACTCAGGAGAGGGAGAAGACTCAGGAGAGGGAGAAGACTCAGGAGGGAGAGAAGATTGTAGGTGAACCCCTTTCGGGGCTCATTCTTTTCTATTGAGGGATATTTCTCGGAAGTTCTTTATTTCAATGTACACTCAGTAATTTCCCCGCCGAGGTCTTCCCTGAGCATACCAACAGCTTTTTCAAAATCATCTGTCTGGCCAAGTACCCACATAAGCTTGACAAGGGCAGTTTCGGGAAGAGTATCTTCCCCTTCGATTGCACCGGCTTTCAGCATATCACGGCCCGTGTCATAAACGCGGTCGCAGATCCTGCCGTTAAGGCACTGGGATGTAACTATTACAGGCATTTTTGCGTCCCCAACCTTCCGGAGCAGGGGAATCCATTTTGTGGAAACGTGACCCAGACCCGTACCCTCAATAACAAGCCCTCTGTATCCGTTATTTATATAATAGTCAAGGACTGTCGGATCTGCCCCTGGAGTGAACTTCACAATGGCACACTTCGGTTCCATTCCCGGCTTGAATTTGAGGGGCTTTTCTCCACGTCTGGTATAGTCAATGAAAGTCTTTACTTCTCCTGTACTGTAGTCTACAGTCCCTATCGGAAGGGAGTTTACGGACTTGAAAGCGTCCCTGCGGGAGGTATGCATCTTCCTGACTTTCGTTCCGCGGTGGATTTCACAGAAATCATCAGAGGTTGTGCCGTGCATAACCACCACGATTTCGGCAATTTCGCTTATAGCAACCCTGGCTGCGCAGATTGCGTTCATGGCGTTGTCGCTGCTCGGACGATCTGCACTTCTCTGGGAACCCACGAAAACGATAGGCACAGGCGTGTCTATCATAAAGGATAGGGCTGCAGCAGAGTACATCATCGTGTCTGTCCCATGAGTGATGATTACTCCCTCAGCTCCGGCTTCTATTTCTTCGACAACTGCTTTCGCGAGGTTTTGCCAGGAGTCAGAGTCCATGTTTTCGGAGAGGATACTTGAGATTACCCTTCCTTTAAAGTCCGCAATTTCCTTCAGTTCCGGGATTGCTGCGAGGATATCGTCAGCAGTAAACTGGGATGTGACTGCGCCTGTACGATAGTCAATCTTGCTGGCAATTGTTCCGCCCGTAGAAAGGATTGCGATTTTTGGGAGCTTTTTTCCGGGTTCGGGAAGTTTTTCTCCCCTTGTTTTACATTCTTTTACGCCGTTTCCTCCTCCGTTTACAGTTTCTCCATTATTTTCCTGAAGGGTTACCCTTACCTTATCAATGGAAAAACCGGCGTTATACCCGCTGTTCATTTTTATTGCGATATATCCTTCCATGGAAGGCATTACTTTGCCTTCATAGACAGTACCGTTCCTTTCAATGCTTACCCGATCGCCCTGTTTGAATTCCATGAATGATCCCTTTCTGCTGATTTTTGAGATGCTGTATAATTTGTATGATACTATGAAGTCTAAATAATATTAAAGTTGAATGTGTTATTGAAACTAAATGTGTTATTGAATGTGCTTTTTATGTTTAGCTCACTTTATTCAGTCTTTCCTGTATTCTTCAACTACTGCAAGCAGGTTCTCAAAAGCCGAGTCGATTGAATCTTTAAGAGTTGCAATCTCCTGCTCGTTTAGTTCAAGTTCAGTCTGCCGCTTTCCAAGGTAATGCTGCATTTCTTCCGGAGCAGGCCCTCCTGCAATCTTTCTTCTCGTTATATTGGAGACCGGGTCAAGGGCTTCCTTTACCATCTTTTCCGTCAATCCCCTGCTTGAAAGCGACTCTCCAAGCACAACTTCAGCCACGGAGTCGATTTTTTCCATTGTGGGTTTTTCCATTTCCTTTGCAAGTATCCCGACAATCTGGTGGGCAGTCCTGAAAGGAATTCCGGTTTCTCTTACAAATGTATCTGCAAGCTCAGTAGCCGTTGTAAACCCTGTAATGGACTGGGCTGAAAGTACATCCTTATGGATTTTCATGGTCCTTACCATTCCTTCCATTACCCTGACCGATGCCCTGGAATTTTCTACCGAACGCCAGATATTGGGAGTTGCTTCCTGCAGGTCGCGGTTATAACTCAGGGGCAGGCCTTTGCAGATTGTAAGCAGGGACATAAGAGCTCCCACAGCCACTCCTGTTTTCCCGCGCATTAATTCTGCAGTATCCGGATTTTTTTTCTGAGGCATAATCGAAGAAGTGGAAGCGTACGTATCGTCCAGCTCTATGAAATTGAACTCGGAAGAAGACCAGATTACAAGTTCTTCAGCCATCCGGCTCAGGTTTATCATGAGGTTTGAAAATACTGAGGCGCATTCAATAAGGAAATCCCTGCTGCTAACCGCATCCATTGAATTTTCCAGCAGTCCATCAAAGCCCAGGAGTTCCTGAGTTCGTTTCCTGTTCAGGTTAAAGCCCGTAGAAGCAAATGCAGCAGCTCCGAGTGGGCAGAGGTTTACCCTGGAAAAAGCGTCCTGAACCCGGTCAAAGTCCCTGCCGAGAGCAGCTTCGTGGGCACAGAGGTGATGGGCAAGAGTAGTTGGCTGGGCATGCTGAAGGTGAGTAAAGCCTGGCATGAGGGTTTCAGTGTGTTTTCCTGCAAGGGTGACTAGAGTTTTTCTGAGGGCAAAGAGCTCTTCGAGCAGTCCGGTAAGTTCTTCTCTCAGGGTCAGCCTGATGCAGGTTGCAACCTCATCGTTTCTCGAACGCCCGGAATGCATCCTGCCTCCCACATCTTCCCCAACCATATCGATGAGCCTGGACTCAAGAGAGATGTGTATGTCCTCGTAGCTGAAGTCGAGCTTTTCCATCCCTTCTTCCCTTATTTTCAAAAGCCCGCTAAGGATTTTGCCGCAGTCTTCTTCCTTTATAATCCCCTGCTCTCTCAGCATTACCGTATGGGCAAGGTCCACTGCTATATCAGCATTAAAAATCCACCTGTCAGCCTCCATAGAGGAGGTATAATGTAAAATTTCTTTGTCCGGGGCAGCTTCAAGCCTGCCTCTGCGTAAAATGTTGCTCATCGGTTTTCCTCTGTATAATTGTGAAGTAAATCTGTATTGTGAAAGTCTTTATGTAATAATGATTCTGTGGGACATTGTGAAGTAAATCTATATTGTGAGAGTCTTTATTTAATAAGGGTTCTGTGAGATAAATGATATTGTGCGCTTGTATGAAGTCTCTATCACATTCTTAATTTGCAGGCATACAAGACGTATAAAATCCGCAGCGTGGTATTATTCCAAATACTTAAATATGAATCGGTTTTCAGGAAGTTTCCTGTAGGGTAAGTGTAATAATGAGGACTCGATGAGGACTCTTTAATGAGAACTCTTGCCATTTTTTCAAAAACATCCGAATCAGTACTCCGCTAATTTTCTATTCTTCATAAGGTTCTTCATAATATATGTCTCTTGATAACGGTATCTGCGGCGAAAAACTTGAAGTAAATTTCTATCTGGCTCCACATTGAGAATAGTTAAATATCTAGTGGACAACTCATTGATAAGCGTAATAATAGGGAAAGGAGTGGGGAGAATATGAACTATAAACTAATTATTATATCGTTGTTAGCAGTGGTAGCTTTGATGGGGGCACCCATGGCATCAGCTAAACCCAGCTTTTTAACATCTTTCAATCAGCACTATGAAACTGCAGGCACAAGGCTTGATTCATGCACTACCTGTCATAACGGGGAAGCCATAAATCCTTATGGCAGAGCATATTTAGGAAGTGGGAGAGATTTTACATCTATCGAAAATCTTGACTCGGATGGGGATGGATTTACGAATCTGGCTGAGATCAAGGCCTTGAATTTTCCCGGAAATCCTGATGATCATCCACAAACCACATCAGAAATTATACCTGAAACACCCGTAAACGTAACTGAGCCATCGGTCAATGAAACTCCGGAACAGCCAACTACTGAAGTGCCAGTAAGCAATGCAACTCCGGAACAACCAACTACCGAAGTCCCAGACAACGCAACTGAGGAACAGGAGTCCCCAGGATTTGAAGCTATTCCAGTGGTTGTCGGGTTATTAGCAGTAGTGTGCCTGATGAGAAGAGATATCCGGAAATAAAGCGTAAATTCGTTTAATGTCCGCAGCCTCAAAGTACAACCGAATCTCACCGATCTATGAGCTAATAGATTTGCCTCTGGAACTTCTCTTTTTCCGGAGATGGAGAAAAGAGGCACTTTCAGGCCTGAGCGGAACAGTTCTGGAAGTCGGGGTGGGGACCGGAAGGAATCTTAAATACTATCCTTCAAGCTCTCTGGTTACAGGAATAGATAACAGTGAAGGGATGCTTGAAAAAGCTCGGGAGAAAGCCGGAGGCATGCAAAATATCACTCTTCTCCTTATGGATGCCGAGCACCTGGAATTTCCGGGCAAGAGCTTCGATTACGTGGTTACGACTTTTGTCCTCTGCACAATCCCTGATCCTCTGAAAGCTCTTAAAGAAATGAGACGCGTCCTGAAAACGTCGGGAGAAATGATCAATTTAGAGCACGTTCGAAGCAGCAATTCCCTTATTTCCCTGTTTGAAGACTTAATCAATCCGGTTCTGTTTTTCCTGCTTGGGGATCATACGACCCGACATACCCTGAAGAATCTCGAAGAAGCTGGCTTTATCATTCAGGAAGCAAAAAAACTGGCATTTAAGGACGTTTTCAGGAAGATTCGGTCGAAACCTTAAAAGTTACGTATCCTCTTCAAATTCAAGGGGGAATTTTCTACCCCGAAAAATATACAATAATTTTGTCATACATTTATGAAGTTGATTGTGTCTCACAAGTATGTTTTTTATACCTGGCTAAATTTTTAATTTTCCAGCAAATCTGTGAAACTTATTTTTCCCCATATAATTTGAAGAGGATACAAAAGCTCTAATAAATGAAAATATAAAATAATGTAATAAAAATAGGTAAAATAAATGTAAAAATTACAAATTCAGGATTCAGCAATGGGGGGTTAATTTCTGGTCGAGGAAACCTTAAAAATCGAAGGAATGGCATGCAATCACTGCGTCGTAAGAGTGGGGAGAGCTATTGCTTCCGTGAAGGGAGTAGTAGAAGTGGATGTAAACCTGGAGAAAAGAGAAGTAGTTGTGAACTTTGAAGAATCCATGACTGACCTGGAAAAAATAAAGGCTGCTATCCGGGAAGCAGGGTACGAGCCCTTATGAATCCTTTTTTCTTATGTTGATCTATATTTTTCTGTTTGGCTCGGGTAGTATAAAAAAACTTCCAGCAAACTCAGGTCGTGGGACAAGTTACTGAAAAATCATATTCAAGAGGATGGATTGCTTCATATTTGGCCAAATGTGAAGGATGTGGGTCGTTTTGTCGTATTGAGAACTAATCGTAGATCTTTGCATCTGATATCATAGATAAAAAAATCGAATAATATTTGTTAAGTGATATACGGAGAGTGGTTGCAATAAATGGATTTATGGACAATTACGATTACGGCATGAGGGGGTATGGAGGTATGTTTTTCGGATCTCCAGGATGGGCGGCCAGTTACTGCCTAAAGAAAAGAAGAAGAACCGAAAAAGAGAAAGAAATTTAGGAGTGTTTAAGGCTAATCCCCGTCATTTTAATGGTGGGATACAGCCGTCAACTCCCTCATAATACGTCTGCGTCCAACGTTTTTAAACTTTTAAACCTATACCATATTGTCAAGTTTTTGCTGTTTGAGCTGTGAACGCTGAACAGGTCGGCTTGACTTTGCTCTGAACTTAAACTATAAGGTTCTTTGAAGAAGTTTCAAAGGTAAAAGTTTGAACGGTGTTGGCAAGACAAACATTATTTGCTCTAGGGCGGTATAGCATTGGTGCAAGCCCATAGATGCCTGCCAATTCATTGGCGGGAGCCGTCACAACAGGAAAAATTAAGAAAACATGAGATGAACAGAGAAGAAAGCACACGAAGTGCAGCTCAGACTATCTCTGCTACCTTCTTTTTAGATGCTTCAAACGCTTCTTTTGCCCTGGATTCGGTAAGTCCGGCTCCCATTGCAATTTTCAGGGCGGTTTCATCGGTGATCAGGTTCTCGGGGGCATGGGTATCGGTGTTCAACACAAGAGTTGCACCGATTTCGAGGGCAAGCCTTGCAACATGACCATTTGTCCTGTTGTGCCCGTTCCTTGCAGTAATTTCAAGGAAGATATTATTCTCTGCCGCAGTCTGGACATCTTCCTGAGAGATCAAGCCGGGATGAGCCAGGATATCTACATACTCGCAGGCAACAGACGCTGCATTTGTCCCGGGGGCGACAGGTTCGGATATGGTTTCTCCGTGCACAACCACGATTTCCGCACCCAGCTCTTTTGCTTTCTTTGCCAGGGGAGCAATCTTTCTTGGAGGGACATGCGTAAGCTCGACTCCGGACAAGACGCGAATATCCCATTCATTTTCCAGGTATTTTGCTTTCTTTGCAGCATCAAGAAGCTGTTCGAGGTTTGTATAGTCTGCATGGTCTGTAAGTGCAATAGCCTCGTAGCCGTGAATAACAGCCCGCCTGACGAGTTCGCTGGGGAGCAGTTCCCCGTCGCTGAAAATTGTGTGAGTATGAAGATCAATCAACCGGATCACCGTGTTTGAAACTCGTTTTATATATTACTGCTTGACTATTTTCATTGCTGAATGATATAGTTCACTTTATTAACTGAACTCCCTGATAAAATTACTCCGATTTTTCAGGACTTTCAGGATTTTCAGGATTTCCGGAGTTTTCAGGATTTCCGGAGTTTTCAGGATTTCCGGAGTTTTCAGGATTTCCGGAGTTTTCAGGATTTCCGGAGTTTTCAGGATTTCCAGAGTTTTCAGGATTGTCAGCCTTTCCAAGCCTTTCTGCAACTTCTGAAAACGCAAAATTCGGCTTGACATCTGTTATACTGATCCTGACCTTTTCTCCTACCTCAACTCCCTTTACGAAGACAACGAACCCTTCAATAAGCACTGCTCCATCCCCGCTTGAGCCGAGCTTCTCGATATCCACAACGAAATTGTCTCCTTTCCTTAGAGGAGCTGTAAGGAATTTCTTTCCGACAACGTAGATCTCCGCACTCTGCGATCTGGACGCTTGCGGGGAATAAGCCTTGACGTGGACAAAATTATCCCTGACTTTGTCCATGTAATCTTTGAACATGTCTCCCTGAAATACCTTTACCACAAAGTTTCCATTTGGTTTGAGTATCTTCTTTGCGCACTCAAGTGCTGAGGTTGAAAGCTCAATTGACCGCGCATGATCGTAAGACCAATTTCCTGACAGATTGGGGGCTGCATCACAGAGCACTACAGCTGCACCTTTTTCCCCGACGATCTTGATAATCTTCTTTATTGTCGAGTCTGCATTTATGTCGCCCATGATGGTCTCGACTCCTTCAATCGGAGTGATCCTTTGCAGGTCTACGCCCAGAACCTTCCCTCCGGAAAGCTCTTTTGCAACCTGAAGCCACCCGCCCGGAGCTGCACCTAAATCAACAACCGAATCTCCCCGATTGATAATTTTATGTTTCTCATTGATCTGTTTGAGCTTGTAGGAAGCCCTGGACCGATACCCATCCTCTTTTGCCTGATGATAATAATAATCTCTTCTATCTCTTGCCATTGCTTACCTTCCCTGCATTGAAAGCTGATATAGCTTGCGCAAAAGTCTGTTTGTCAATAATTGCCAAGGTATTGTTTGGAATCACACATATCGATCATGTTAAAATCAATATATATCAACTGTATTTTAGTGGAATAAATAGTTGAGAATCTTCTGAATCCTGTATCTTCTGAATCCTGTATCTCCTGAATCCTGTATCTCCTGAATCCTGTATCTCCTGAATCCTGTATCTCCTGAATCCTGTATCTCCTGAATCCTATATTCCCAGAATCCTATATTCCCAGAATCCTATATTCCCAGAATCCTTATACTTCAACATCAACCTTCTTATTCTTACGTTCGTTCATACTGAATAAAATTACAGAGCAAATTAATACACTCACAGCGACCCATACTGCTTTAACTCCAATAAATAACGTAAGCAACCCTCCCAAAATAGCTCCTGCTAAAAACGAAAGGTTAATCGTAGAATACCGAAAAGCTTGCAGAGCTGATTCACGGTCTTTTTTTGTGAAAGCAATATAAGCTTCCTGTGTAGCTGAACGTAAATTTCCTGTGATCATGGTTGTACTATAAGGAGAATCAACCAATTTGCGAAATGAAGATACCTGAACTGAAGAGACAAATGAAACCGCAACAGTTACAATGATATTCGGACTCGTGTAGGGTATAAAGCCTATGATGAAAAGGACTGCAATTTCAAGAATTAAAACGGCCCTTTCGGAATCAGGTATAAACAGGCGCATTGAAGGTTTTTTTATCATCTCAGCAACCACTACTCCGACTATAAATGCCAGAATCGGGACCGCGTGAAGCATTGCTTGCCCCCATTCTCCTGTTGCGGCTTCTATGCCCATGAGTACAACATTTCCGGTCTGGGCATTGGCGAAAACACCGCCTCTCCCTACGAATGTATAAGCATCCAGGAATCCTCCCACAATTGCAAGAAGTATTCCAAGCTCCACAGATTCGGGAGTCAGATTACGGAAACGTATTTTTCGTCCATCATTCAGCATTGGCATCTTTATCACTCAGAGCTCAAAGAGCCCGATTTAACAGTAACAAGCCTGCCCCGTATTTATATTTAACCCATATTATATTATATAGAAAACTCTATTAAAAACGATTATTATCTACAAGGAAAGTGCTCTCCTTGAGTTTATTGCAGTAGAGAACAGTTTGTAAGGACAAAAGGAAGAAAATGTAGTGTCAAGCGTAATGGATTCAAATATGGATTCAAAAATGAATTCAAAAAACGCACATGATATTCTTCAAATAACATGCCCACAGAAATGAAAGTACTTTTCAAATCACAGTACTTTCATGCCAGGAAAAGGAATAAAGATTCGTGCACCCCTAACTTAGGAAGGTCTTTCTTTAATCACCATTATCGGATATGGGACAGAATATGGTCCTGATTGATTTGCAGAAACTCCTGCAACAATAATATCAGGATAGGGGCTAAACTTCCCTGACTTCTACCTTTTTTGAAAATATCTCACAGCAAATGCTTTCCGGCACTTCACAGTACATCTTTTCCGGCACTTTACAGCAAATACTTTCGGTTTCTTCACAACAGATATCTTCTGCAGCTCAAAACTGTTCTAAGGATTTCTTCCCCGCTTATCTTTTCCATCTTAATATCAGCCGGCTTTTCGATAATCTCAAGGTTCAGAGGGAGGCGCTTCTGGGCATCCTTTATCAGCTGGGCATCTCCGCTCATGATAACACGGTCTATTCCGGGATTTTCTTCAAGGACTGTTCTCAGGGTCTCAAAGACTTTGTCCATATGGTGGGCAATATCCTCTTCCCTGAGGCGTTCGAAACGGCGCTGGGAAAAGCCTCCCTTGCTGTGCTTTTCCTTGACGCTGCTCTTGATATATTCTTCCGTATCGAAGACCCTGGCATCAGGGGCAAAGCCTATGAAAGACTCGCCGGCATGCAGGACAAGAACGAGCATGCGGTAGTCGGTGTTCAGGCTTTCTTCAAGAGGAGCGATCTCAAAACTGTCCTTAAGTTGCCAGGCAGAAGAGGGGACAGGGACAGGAGGGACTATGGCTTCGGAAATCATGCGGTGCAGGTCGTAGAAAAAGACCAGGCCCGTCTCAGGGTCAAGCCTATCAAGGAGGGAACGGGTTTCCTCTTCGACCAGGCCAAGGGTTTTTTCGTGAAGTACAGCTGAAAGGCGAGTTCCGGGGGGAAGATAAACGGTTAAAAGGTCATTTGCAGGAGAGTGAAGGGACTTGAGTTTGGAAAGGTAAGCCTTAACAGCCGACTGGCTCAGGGTTTCAACTCCGCGAAACTCCAGCTTGCCCCGGGACTCATCCCTGATTGTTTCAAGTTCGTGGGAAAGGGTATGGGTCCGGACGAGCTCCTGGTTTAAACGAGACTCAGCTTCCTGCCTGTCAGCAACTGCCTGCCTTGCAAGGGCTTCTTTCTTTTCGAGCTGGTTTTTCGCACTCCGAAGGCCAAGTTCGAGTTCAACTATCCTGGAGTTAAGCCTGTCAACCTCAACCTCCAGACGGTCTTTTCCGGAGATTTTTCCTAGAATGGTGCCGAAACCTTTTTTTCCATCTGCGGTAACTTCTCTTTTTGCAGCTTTTTTATCGGTCATCTGCCTTCCTGCCCTTTCTCATAATATCTAATCCCATCCAGGAAACTCCCAAAAGTAACTGGACTGTATAATATTAGTAATACCTTATTAATTATGCGAATCACATTACCGGTGCTATAAGCCAGTTACAGATAAGCGGGGACGGCATTGAAGATATTATATAATTAATACGGCATTTATTACCCAGGACAACTATTAAACTACCAGCTATGCCTGATAATAGAAGTTATATTTCAGATAATTAATACGGGATTTATGGCACAGGGCAACTATTAAACTATCAGCTATGTCCGAAAATAGAATTTATAGTTAGAGAATAGAATTGATTGTCTGAGAATAGAAGCTATATTTCCTGCAATACTTACTAATAAAATGGAGCCTCTATCTGATTTATCCGTTCTTTATATTTCGAAAGTTTTAAGAATATCATATTTAATGTCACTTTGATTTTCAGGATTTTTTCCAAAAAAGGGAGATAATTTCCATACTTAATTCTTATAGATTACTTCGGTGCCTGAATGAAAAAACCATTGAAAAAGTCTCAAACGCAGGAGGATCAAATGAATCCTGACCAGAAAAATCCACACGTTTCCGGACTGGAACCTGAGAATTCAGGTCAAAATGAACCGGATGGAGTAAAGTTGAAGGATTGGATGGACAGGAAAAATCCTGCCCGGATCAAGGCTGAGAAAATCCACCCTACTCTATGGATCCAGGGACAGAAGAGTTCTTCCCTTGCCGGGAAAACTATTGTCCTCGGTGTTACAGGGAGTATTGGAGCGGTCAGGGTAGTTGAACTTGCAAGGGAACTGATCCGGAATGGGGCAGAAGTCCATGCAGTCATGACCGAGGCTGCAAAGCATATCCTGCACCCTGACGCCCTGCACTATGCTACCGGAAACCCTGTAATTACGGAACTCGGAGGCAGGGTGGAGCATGTGGAATTTTGCGGGTTTAAGGGCAGGGCAGACCTCCTCCTGATAGCGCCGGCAACAGCAAATACCATAGGAAAAATCGCGTACGGAATAGACGATACCACAGTTACCTCTTTTGCAACAACCGCTCTTGGCTCCGGCATTTCTGTTATGGTTGTCCCCGCAATGCATGAGTCCATGTACAGGCACCCGGCTGTGATTGAAAATGTAGCGAAATTGAAAAGCTGGGGGATCTCCATGGTGGGCCCTAAGTTTGAAGAAGGCGTTGCAAAAATTGCCTCAAACGAAGAAATAGTGCTCGAGGTGGAAAGGGCGCTTGGGAACCGGAGCCTTGAAAACCGGAAAGTGCTTATAACAGGCGGTTCCACTGCTGAAAGCCTTGACCCTATCCGCATCCTCACGAATCGGGCCTCCGGAAAGACAGGCAAAGAACTTGCCCTTGAAGCTTACCGCAGCGGAGCTGATGTAACCCTTGTGCACAGGGACAGGCTCGGGCTTGCAGGGATCAGGGAAGTCTTTGCCGAAAGCGCTGCGGAAATGACCGAAGCCGTGCTCTCGGAACTGGAAAATGGGTATGATGTCCTGATAAGTTCTGCAGCAATTGCAGATTATACAGCCGAACCTTCTCCGGAGAAGATCAAATCGGGAGGAGATTTTGTGCTCAAACTGAAACCCACTCGAAAACTGATAAAGGAATGCAGGGAAAAACACCCTGAACTCGTGATCATAGGCTTTAAAGCCGAAACAGGAGTCGGGAAAGAAGAGCTCCTTAGAAGAGCAGCTGTAACCCTTGAAGGAACAAAACTCGATATGATTGCAGCAAACGATGTAGGAAAAGGTGGAATGGGTACTGAAGAAAATGAACTTTACCTGCTTGGAAAAGGAGAGCCCAGGCATGTCAGCGGAAACAAGCGCAAACTTGCAGCCTGTATCCTTGAGGAGGTAACCGGAATTTTAAACTCACGACAGGTCCTCTGAGAACCTGATCGATTTCTGGAAATTAAAACCAACTAACGGAGCTGGTACAGTACCTGATCTGCTTTATCGGCTGACTCTACAAATCATCCTGCACAAGATTCTACAAAACAGAAATGAACTTTGAAAAATAGCTTAAACAACAAAAAAGGCGTTTTCTATGTATACATACGAGAGTGAAGGGGCTGACTTTTTAGCAAAAGCATATGCTCCAGGGCATATAACAGGTTTTTTTCAGATTCATGAGCATAAAGACCCCCACCAGAAGGGATCTACTGGCTGCGGAATTGTTCTGAATGGAGGAGTTACGACCGAGGTAATGGTTGGAAAATCCGTGGAAAAGACCGAGATTTTCCTCAATGGAAAGAAAGTTGAAGGCAGAACCACCCGTACAGTGATAGAGATGTTAACCGATGTGCCTTTAAGAGTAAAGAGCTGGGCTGAAATCCCGATTGGGTGCGGGTTTGGGGCCTCGGGGGCAGGAGCGCTCGGGACAGCTTATGCTCTGAACAGGGCGCTTTCCTTAAATAAGACCGTAAAAAGCCTGACTGAATACGCTCATGTAGCTGAAGTCGTTAACCGCAGCGGACTTGGAGACATTGCTGCCCAGTCCAATGGCGGAGTGGTAATCAGGCTGCAGCCCGGAGGCCCCGAATTCGGAAGCGTAGACAGAATTCCGGCTCCTGAAGCAAGAGTTTTCTGCATTGCGCTCGGGGAGATTTCTACAGACTCTGTCCTGACAGACGAGATTGCAGCAGGAAGGATTAATTCTGCAGGAAAAGCCGCAATGTCCGAACTGCTTAAAAAACCCACTCTCGAAAACTTTATGCATCAGGCAAAAGACTTTGCCAGCAATACAGGCCTCATGAGCAGTACGGCAAAGGATGTAATTGAGGTTGCACATGCGAGCGGAGGAATGGCTTCTCAGGCAATGCTTGGAGATACGGTTTTTGCAATCGCCCCCTACAGCCAGGAATTTATGCTCTACGAAGCCCTTCAGGAATTCGGGCAGGTTCTGGAATACGGTATAGGGACCTGTGTACCGAGATTGATGTATGAGTGAGCCTCAAGGCAAAAATCTATTTACTTTTTTGAACATCAGACAAGAAAATATTAATTTGCAGAAAATTTGCATATAAAGAAACTATGCTATATAAGGAAACTATAATCGAACGAAGTGACTCAATAAAATTATAAAGCTGACAAGTAAAAAGGTAAGCGACATATATGACCGATATACCCCAAGACCACCCGAGGTACGAATCCCTGCTCTCCCGTGAAAAGGTTGCAGCCGGGGTAAAGATGGGAATTACAAGTATTCAGGGGCTTATTGCCCAGGGAAGAGGCGAAAGCTTTGACTACCTTATAGGCGAGCGCAGCACCGAATCTGCCCTCTATGCAGAAAGGGCGGCAGTTGCTGCACTCCTTCTGGCAGAAAACCCGGTTATTTCCGTAAATGGTAACGTCGCAGTCCTGGCTCCTGAAAAAGTCGTTGCCCTGGCAGACATTACCGGAGCCAAGATTGAAGTAAACCTCTTCCACAGGACTGACACCCGGGTGCACCTCATAATAGAACACCTGAAGGCCAACGGAGCTTCAGAGGTGCTTGGAAAGAATCCGGACGCAAGCCTTGAACTCTCCCACGCTAGAAGGCTTGTGGACAGCAAGGGGATCTATACGGCAGATGTCGTGCTAGTTCCCCTAGAGGACGGAGACCGCTGTGAAAAACTTGTAGAGATGGGAAAGACTGTCATAACAATCGACCTGAACCCTCTTTCACGGACCTCCAGAACCGCCACAATATCAATTGTAGACAACCTCACAAGGGCTCTCGAAAATATGGCAAAGCTTGCACAAGAAATGAAAAAGGAGAAGAAAGAAGAACTTGTGAAGCTGATAACGACTTACGAGAACAAAAAAGCCCTCTCAGAGGCCATTTCCGAAATTCAGGAACACCTCAAAACCCTGATTGCAGAAGTAGAATACTGAAAGCAGGATACTTACATGGACCTGATAGAAAAAACGAGGGAATTTGCGGTTACCTTCCACGAAGGGGAACCCAGTTCCCACGATATGTCCCATATAACCCGCGTAGAAGCCCTCTGCAGGGAAATCCGGAAAGAAGAGGGAGGAGACCTTCTCATTCTCCAGCTCGCAGCTCTTCTGCATGACGTAGGGGTTATCAAAGAACATGAGGAGGGGGGAGACCATGCCCTCTACAGTGCGGAGATAGCCTCCGAATTCCTGGGGAGGGCAGGCGTTGAAAAAAAGACTATTGAAGCTGTGGCATACTGCATCCTGAATCACAGGTTTAGCGGGGGGAAAAGCCCGGAAACAATAGAAGCCAGGATCCTTCAGGATGCCGACAGGCTTGATGCCCTGGGAGCGATTGGGATTTTCAGGTCTATCCTTTCAATGGGAGCTCTCAGGATGCTGAAGCATTTAACAGGAATAGATAAAGGTCCCTCAAAAAAGACTGTCTATGTTCAGGACCCTGTTGAAGGCTTTAACGAATACATGCACTACAAGCCTTTCACAATCCCCAAAAAGCTGAATACCGATGCAGCAAAGAGGATTGCAACAGAAAGGCTGAAGATAATGCACCTCTACCTTGAAGCTCTGAACCTGGAAACCGGAGCCAGCGAGTGAGAGCAGATAAGAGATCTAATTTTACGGATTTTGGGCAGAAAAATCTCAACACTCCAAAAGCCGGGTTATCGTCTGAAATCCTGTAAAACTTCATACAAATTTTCATACTTTACCAGACTGAAACATTTTTATAAAGATATGCACTTTATTAAGATTACAGGATAATTCTCAGGATTAAAGGACAATTCTCAGGACAACTTTTTTAGGAAAACTTCTTTAACTTCAGTTAATTATCTAACAAGTTGCCTTTAAATAAAGTTGCCTTTAAATAAAGTTGCAGTTCAATACCCTACTACACTTCAATACCCTACTACACTTCAATACATTACTACACTTCAATACATTACTACATTTCAATACATTACTACATTTCAATACCCTACTACAAAACCTGACGGATATGATCACATGGCTGACATAATAATAAAAAATGCTTACGTTTTAACAATGGATCCTGATGCGGGAGACCTTAAAAACGGGACTGTTGTTATTGAAGACGGAAAGATCACGGAAATCGGGGAAAAAACAAAAGAAAGTGCCGACACCGTGATCGATGCAAAAGGTTCGGTAGTAATGCCAGGGCTTGTAAACACGCACACCCATGCAGCAATGACCCTTTTTAGGGGTTATGCCGACGACCTTCAGCTTGCGGAGTGGCTTGAGAAACATATCTGGCCTGCCGAGGCCCAGCTGAAGGCAGAAGATGTTTACAAAGGCAGCCTGCTCGCATGCCTGGAAATGATCAAATCCGGAACAACATCTTTTGCAGATATGTATTTTTTTATGGATGAAACTGCAAAGGCTGTTGAAGCATCGGGACTTCGAGCCTCCCTCTCCCACGGCCTGATAGAGCTCTGGAACAAAGAAAAAGGAGAGGCTGACCTCAAGGAAGGAAAGCGCTTTGTCCAGGCCTGGCAGGGAGCAGCCGACGGCAGGATAAAGACCATGTACGGACCTCATGCCCCGAATACATGCTCGGATGAGTTTCTTGCAAAGGTAAAAGAAGAGGCCAGCAGGGACGGAGCAGGCATCCATATCCATGTCCTGGAAACCGAAGCCGAACTGAATGCAATGAAAGAAAGGTACGGGAAGTGCTCGGTGCACCTGCTCGAAGACCTGGGGATTTTCGGCCCTGATGTGCTTGCTGCCCACTGTGTATGGCTATCGGACGGGGACATAGAGATTTTAAGGAAAAGGGGAGTAAATGTATCCCACAATCCCATAAGCAATATGAAACTGGCATCCGGAATTGCCCCGGTATATAAGATGCTGGAAAAAGGAGTGAATGTCACCCTTGGCACCGACGGCTGTGCTTCAAACAACAACCTTGACCTGTTTGAAGAAATGAAGACTGCTGCCCTTCTGCATAAAGTGAACACATGCAACCCTACTGCTCTTCCGGCTCGCCAGGTACTTGAAATGGCAACCGTTAACGGGGCAAAAGCCCTTGGCACGGAAACCGGAATGTTGAAGGTGGGAAAGAAGGCAGACCTGATCATTGTGGACATGAAAAAACCGCATCTTACTCCCTGTTTTGACGTTCCTTCCCATCTGGTATACTCTGCAAGAGGAAGTGATGTCAGGACAACAATCGTGGACGGAAAAGTCCTTATGGACAATTACAGGGTACTTGTGCTGGATGAGGAGAAAGTGACAGAAGATGCCCGGAAAGCCGCAGAAGAGCTTGTAGCAAGGGTAAACGCCTGAAAAATCCATGCCCTGGTATAGTCCATGTTCTGGTGTAATGCTTTAAAGTATACTGGAACAATATACGGGAAAAATAAATACTAGAAACCCGAATACACCACAGATTTATTTTATTTAATCTGTACCCGAAGTAAAAATTTGTGCGAATTCGAAAAATAAGCCTATCTACTATAATCGAATATAACCATCGAATTCAACCGCCTATCTGATAATGACGGGATTATTATGACCGAAAAAGAACTCGTAGAATCCGGAAACATGAAAATGGAATGGGCAAGAAGCCACATGCCTGTGCTTGCAATCATCAGGGAGAAGTTTGAGGAAGAAAAACCCCTGAAAGGGCTTAAAGTAGGAATGGCCCTTCACGTAGAAGCAAAGACCGCAGTCCTTGTCGAGACCCTGGCTGCAGGCGGCGCACAGGTTGCAATTTCAGGCTGCAACCCCCTGAGCACCCAGGACGATGTGTCAATGGCTCTCGATACCCGGAAAAATATAAGCTGTTTTGCAAAATACGGGTGCAATACCAGCGAGTACTATGAAGCTATAGATAAAGTCCTTGACTTTGAACCTGACATCACAATCGATGACGGGGCAGACCTGATATTCAAACTCCACAAAGAAAGGACAGGTATGCTCCCGAATATCCTCGGAGGCTGCGAGGAAACCACTACAGGGGTCCACAGGCTTCATGCCATGGAAAAGGATGGCGCACTTAAGATGCCGGTAATAGCGGTAAACGATGCCATGACCAAATATCTCTTTGACAACCGCTACGGGACAGGTCAGTCAGCCTGGGACGGGATTAACCGGACCACAAACCTCCTTGTAGCAGGCAAAAACGTTGTTGTTGCAGGCTACGGCTGGTGCGGGCGCGGGGTTGCAATGCGGGCTACAGGACTGGGAGCAAATGTAATCGTCACTGAAATAGACCCCATCCGAGCCCTTGAAGCCAGAATGGACGGACACAGGGTCATGAGAATGGCAGACGCTGCAAAAATAGGAGAGATCTTTGTAACGGCCACAGGAAACCGCGATATCCTTACAGCCGACCACTTCAAGGTCATGCAGGACGGGGCAATCCTTGCAAACTCAGGACATTTCAATGTGGAAATCGACATGGAAGCCCTTGCCTCCCTTGCAAAAACAGTCAGGACCGTCAGACACAATATCAAAGAATATGACATCGGGAACAGGCGCATAAATGTCATAGCCGAAGGCAGGCTTGTAAACCTCGCTGCCGGTGACGGGCACCCTGCCGAGGTCATGGATATGAGTTTCGCAAACCAGGCTCTCTGTGTGCGCTACATTGCCGAAAACAATCTGTTGAACGGAGTCCACGGAGTCCCCAGGGAACTTGATACCTATGTGGCAACACTGAAGCTTGAGTCAATGGGCATAAGCACCGACAAACTCACTTCCAAACAGGAATGCTACATGAACGGCTGGGAGTGCGGGACGTAATCAGAAAAGAAGCAGCAGAGACTATTTTCAGTAGCTTTAAGCTTTAATCCTTAAAGTGCAGTGAATATTGGATATATTTCCAGCTTAGGAAAAATGATAGTATTTACTGCACCTGATTTTTAATAACAAAGTAATCTATATATATAGAAATACTTTCAACATCTGATATAGATTTTATTTTTTTTAAAAAATTCAGTGTATAAAATTTCTGTTTTTTTGCATAATTTCCAAAGTAATTTTTACTGAAAAAGAATCTACTTAAAAAGGATAAACATAAAGAACATAGTGAACACTTGAAAATCTAGCCATAACTCATTGCAGACCCTGTTTTAAGATAAGAATAGATTGGGATATGCCCGGAGAAGATGTGAAATGGAAAAAAGCCTCAGAAAATCTGGTATTGATAATATCAGGGATATTCCCTGGGGAACACACTTCTGCCAGTTCTACCAGACAAAAGAAGATTTAATAGACATACTTGTCCCCTACTTCAAAGCAGGGCTCGAAAATAATGAATTCTGTATGTGGGTCACATCGCAACCTCTGGGAGTAGAAAGCGCAAAAGAAGCTCTTGAAATGGCTGTTCCTGACATTGATGCTTACCTTGAAAAGGGGCAAATCGAAATTATTCCCCACAATTACTGGTATGTAAAAGAGGGTAGATCCGGTTCGGAAGAAGGTGGATCCGGATCGGAAGAGGGTGTATTCGATTCGGAAAAGGTCTTAAACGGCTGGATTGAAAAACTCAATCATGCCCTTGCCAGTGGATACGATGGCTTGAGGTTGAGCGGGAAAACTTTCGGGCTGGAAAAAGAAGGTTGGAATGGTTTCATTGAATACGAAAAAGAAATAGACAACATTATCGGCAACTTTCATATGATGGCTCTATGCACCTATCCTCTCGACAGGTGCCACGCAACCGAGATAATCGATGTGGTCATCAATCATCAGTTCGCTTTGATAAAAAGGGAAGGAAAATGGGAGCGGATAGAAAGTTCCAGGCGCAAAAAAGCAGAAGAGGAAGCTGCTCAGGCTGCAAAAGACTGGGAATATACCTTTGATATTGTGCCGGACCTGATAGCCATACTTGATGCTGAATATGGGGTTGTTCGTGCAAACAAGGCCATGGCGGCAAGATTGGGGGTGACGCCGGAAGAGTGTATCGGGTTGACCTGCTATCGTGTTGTCCATGGGATGGACGAGCCCCCCTCTTTTTGCCCGCATCGGCAATTACTTGAGGATGGACTTGAGCACACCAAAGAAGTTCGCGAAGAAAGCCTTGGTGGCGATTTCATAGTAACCGTCTCACCATTGCATGATTCCGAAGGAAAACTCACTGGATGTATTCATGTCGCCCATGATATCACCGAGCGCAAACGGGCAGAGGAGGCACTGCGCCGGAGTGAGCAGCGCGTCAGGCTGAAGTTGGAGAGCATTCTCTCGCCTGATCGGGAGATGGCTAACCTGGAGCTTGCTGATATCGTTGATGTCCAGGCGATCCAGTCCCTAATGGACGATTTCTATAAGCTTGCTCAAATTCCCATGAGCCTGGGGGATCTCAAAGGCAATTTTCTGGTGGGTGTCGGATGGCAGGAGATCTGCACCAGATTCCACAGGGTTCACCCCGAAGCCTGCAAGCACTGCATAGAAAGCGACACAAAACTATCCGCGGGCGTTGCCCCTGGAGAGTTTAAACTGTACAGGTGCAAGAACAACATGTGGGACATAGCGACCCCCCTCATTGTGGGCGGCCAGCACGTCGGCAATATTTTATCAGGGCAGTTCTTTTTTGAGGACGAAACTCTGGACTATGAGCTTTTCCGGGCCCAGGCTAAAAAATACGGCTTCAATGAGGAGGAATACATAGCAGCACTTGAAAAAGTACCACGGTTGAGCAGGGAGGCTGTGGACACAGGCATGACCTTCTTCATGAAGCTTGCCCACATGTTCTCACAGTTAAGCTACAGCAATATCAAGCTGGCCCAATCGCTGTCGGAACGCGATTCCCTGGTAGATGCGTTACGGGAGAGCGAGGAGCGTTTCCGGGCAGTCCTTGAGAACTCACTCGATGTGGCTTACCGGCGAAACCTTCAGGCCGACTGCTATGATTACATGAGCCCGGTAGTAGAGCAGATCACCGGCTTCTCTGCCCAAAAGATGAGCGCCATGAGCATCAATGAAGTTCTTGATCACGTTCATCCCGATGACCGTCCCCCGGTTACTGCGGAACTGGCCCAGGCATTCGATACAGGCCATGGAACCCTCGAGTACCGGTTCAAGCGCAAAGACGGAAAGTACCGCTGGTTAGCCGATCACTTCACGGTGATCAAGGACCAGAATGGCATGCCTCTTTTCAGCGGAGGTATCATCCGCGACATTACCAGGCAAAAGCAGGCTGAGGAAGCACTGATAAGAAGTGAGAATAAATTCCGTACATTGGCTGAGAATTCTCCTGACGTGATTTCCCGCCTTGATAGACAAAATCGATATATGTATGTTAATCCTGCAGCTGCGGAACCTTATGGCAGCTCTCCAGAAGAAATCGTTGGGAAAACTAATAGTGAACTTGGGATGGACCCTGAAAATGTGAGATTCTGGGAAGGGCATTATGAAAATGTTTTCACCACAGGCAAACCCGAAACAATGGAATTCCATTATAAATCGCCTCAAGGAAAAGAATACTATTTTAATACAAGAATAGTACCGGAATTTGTTGGCGGCGAAGTGTCTTCTGTTCTTGCTATTTCCCGTGATATTACAGATGAAAAAGAAGTAGAAGCTAAGTTAAAAGAAGCATATGAAAATTTAGAAAAATTAGTTGAAGAACGAACACGGCAGCTTGCGAAGGCTTATAACTCGTTGAAAGAGAGTGAAAAAGGTCTTGCTGAAGCTCAAAAAATGGCTCATATTGGAAATTGGGATTGGAATCTTGTAACTGGTGAAGTATACTGGTCTGACGAACTGTATCGTATTTTTGGACGCGAGCCTCAAGAATCGGGTGCATCTTTCGATGAACTTTTAAATTATGTACACCCCGAAGACCGGGACTATTTGAGTAATGTCATTAAGAAAGGATTAAATGGGAAGCCCCATGGCATTGATTACAGAATTGTCCGAGCTAGTGGGGAAGAACGCGCAGTCCATGCCCAGAGCGAAGTTATTTTTGATGAGGAAAATATACCTATTCGAGCGAAGGGAATAGTTCAGGATATTACTGAGCGGAAAAAGGCAGAGGATATGCTAAAAGAGAACGAGGGCAAATTGAAAGCTCTTTTTAATCTGCTGCCTGTTGGAGTTTCAATCATCGATAAAGAAAGAAATATCCTGGATTCAAACCTTGCTCTGGAAAGAATCATGGGTCTCTCCAGATCAGATTTGCTCAACGGAAAGTATGGAGCCCGAAAATATATCAGTTCAAATGGAACGAAAATATCGGCCGAGGAGTTCCCCAGCGTAAGGGCTTTGAAAGAAAAAGGGTCGATTCAAAGTTCTGAAATTGGGATAATCAAGGAGGATAGCAGCATCATCTGGACGGATGTGAGTGCAATCTCTCTGCCGTTTTCTGATGGGCAAGTAGTTGTTACCACAAGGGACATCACCGAAAGCAAAAAAACCGCAGAAGAACTTCAAAAAGCCGAGGAAAAGTACCGTATAGTTACGGAACGGACAGGGCAACTAGTATACGATTATAATATAGAGGGAAATGCTGCGAATTGGGCAGGCAGTATCAAAGAGTGTACAGGATATACTCCAGATGAGTTTAGAAATACGAGTCTTAAGTTCTGGCGATCTCGTATTCATCCGGAAGATCTGAATAGGTACCTGGAAAATTATGACAAGTATATAAGTTCTGGAGAAGCTTACAGGACAGAGTACCGTTTTAGAAAAAAGAATGAAGAATATGTTTACTTTGAAGATAATGGGATCTGCCTTAGAGACAAAGAAGGTAACGTAAACAGAATTCTTGGGGTAATTAAAGATATTACAGAAAGAAAGAAGGCAGAAGGGAACCTTAAAACTATCGAGATTGCCCGTAAAAAGGAAATTCATCACAGGATCAAGAATAACCTGCAGGTAATTTCGTCCCTTCTTGACCTTCAGGCTGAAAAGTTCAACAACAGAAAATGTGTAAAGGATTCGGAAATTATGGAAGCCTTCAGGGAAAGCCAGAATAGGGTTCTATCTATGGCTCTTATCCATGAGGAACTGCATGAAGGCAAAGAAATCGATAAACTGAAATTTTCGCCATACCTTGAGAAACTCGCTGAGAACCTTTTCAAGACATACAGCCTTGGAAATGCCGATATCAGCTTAAGCCTGGATCTCGAAGAGAATGTTTTCTTTGATATGGATACTGCAGTCCCGTTAGGGATAATTATTAATGAACTTATTTCCAATTCCCTCAAACATGCATTTGTAGATAGAGACAGAGGAGAAATCCGGATCAAGCTCTATAGAGAAAAAACCGGGGAATGTAAGAAAAATAGAACCGGAGGCAAAAAAGAAGATTTTAAGCCCACCAGTTTCGTTTTAGCAGTTTCAGATGATGGGATAGGTGTACCTGAAAGTTTTGATTTGAAAAATCCCAACCGGCTCGGCATACAGCTGGTAATCGCCCTTGTAGACCAGTTAGAGGGTGAACTTGAATTAAAAAGGAATTCTGGAACTGAATTTATCATAAGGTTCACAGTGGAAGAAAAGCAGTAAAAAAGAAAAGCAGTAAAAAAGAAAAGCAGTAAAAATCCGTATTTCGAGAAATTTGTTTACCTGTAATCTTATTCCATGTTATATATCTAATATTTAGACATATAATGTCCAACAATTACTTAAGTTTCCGGGAAACTTAACCTGAACCCGATTAAATAACTGATTTATCTATAAAATGATTGATTTGATTGATTTAATACTATGATTAATAAGTGATATCAATTGATGCTTCATTTTTGCAATTGATGCTTCATTTTTGGAGAGGTAACTGTCGGGAAAGCGGCAAGTGATTGAAAATCGGGGCAAAAGTTTCCGTCTAACCCGAATATATGGAGAAATAAATAGAATTTTGACTTTACTTTTAAAAAAGTAAAAATTCTCGTACATATAACTTTCCGGAAGATGCAGAAAAATATATGGATAAATTCAACACACATTAGTAAAATTTGAGGAATTATTTAAAAAATATGGGGAAAAAAGCAAACCAGGCGTAAACTATAAATAGAATAGCTATAATTAGAGGGTTGCACTGGCGTAAGAGGTGCTCCCTAATGCAGCGGGGCAATAGGGTGGCATGCTAAGAAATTAGCCTTCCGTGGTGCAAAATACAGAGGTAGAGAGATAAGCAAAGCGGGCCCGTAGCTCAGTCCGGCAGAGCGACTGGCTTTTAACCAGTCGGCCTAGGGTTCAAATCCCTACGGGCCCGCCATGTTCTTTATTATAACCGGTGGATAGGCCATCCGCAGGAAATGTCCAGTAAGTTTTTTGAGATGCTTTATTTTTGGAGGAAAGGATTTGACAAAATTCAGCCTGCTTGACCATGAGTCAGTCCCAAAACATGAGATAATTGCAGAGGGCGAATTAAAGTCTGTTTTAAGCAAATTTTTAATTGAGAAGGAACAGCTTCCGAAAATTAAAGTGCAGGATCCTGTTAGTAAAGAAATAGGAGCTGCCGTCGGAGATGTTGTGAAAATCACAAGAAAAAGTCAAACTGCAGGGGAAGCAGATTATTACAGACTTGTGATTGAGTAAGCGGGGGGGAATTAAAACCGCTTGCATGATCACATTTTTTTCACGGAACATCTTTTTGAATCCCATGCACCATCGTACGGAAAGATTCAATAACTGCATAAAGATCTTAGGATCATCGTTTATTTATTTTCATTTTAACAAAGCAAAGAGGGTGCTATCATCACGTTAGAAAGCAGTATACTGTCGCAGGCTTATTTTACACGGGACAAGATAGTGCAGCACCATATAGACTCATTTAACAAGTTTATAGATTACGGGCTGCAAAAGATCATAGACGAACAGAGAATTATAGAGACCGACATTGAAGACACCTATCTCAAACTTGGCAAGATCCGGGTAGAGCATCCGGTGGTAAAGGAGGCAGACGGGGCAATTGAGAAACTGTACCCCAACGAAGGAAGGCTCAGGAACCTTTCGTACTCAGGCCCCCTCTACCTGGAGATGAGTGTCGTAAAAGAAGGAATTGAGTCCGAAATAATAGAAGCAAAGATCGGGCAACTTCCTATTATGGTCAAATCCAAAATCTGCAACCTTCTCGGGCTTAGTGATACCGAGAAAGTTCGCTATGGAGAAGACCCTCTGGACCCCGGGGGATATTTCATCGTCGGAGGTACGGAAAGGGTAGTCATGACCCTTGAAGACCTTGCCCCCAACAAGATCCTTGTTGAGTACGGAGAACGTTACGGTGACTCTATAGAAGTTGCAAAGGTATTCTCCCAGAAAAGAGGATACAGGGCACTCGTAATAGTGGAAAGAGGGAGAAAGTCCCTGCTTGAAGTGTCTTTCCCTTCAATATCCGGCAGAGTGTACTTTATTACACTTATGAGGGCTCTCGGGATAGTAACTGACGAAGATATCGTAAACGCAGTTTCAAGTGATCCCGAAATTATTAAATTCATGCTGGAAAACCTTGAAGAAGCCGAAGTAGAAACCCAGGAAGAAGCAATCGAGAAGATTGGAGCGAGGGTTGCTGCAGGGCAGGCCAAGGAATACCAGATAAAAAGAGCAAACTACGTTATTGACAGGTATCTGTTCCCTCACCTCGGAAACGACATGAAAGAGAGGACTTCAAAAGCCCATTTCCTGGCAAGAATGGCTGAATCCTGTTTTGAGCTTGCACTTGGCAAGCGTACTGAAGATGACAAGGACCACTATGCAAACAAGAGGCTGAAACTTGCAGGTGACCTGATGGAAGACCTCTTCAGAGTATCCTTCAACAGGCTGGCAAGAGACATAAAGTATCAGCTCGAACGTGCAAACATGAGGAACAGGGAACTTAATGTTGCCACAATTGTAAGGGCAGACGTCCTGACTGACCGCCTGCAGCACCCCCTGGCAACAGGAAACTGGGTTGGAGGAAGGACCGGTGTTTCCCAGCTTCTTGACCGGAACGATTACATCTCTACCCTTTCCCACCTGCGCCGCGTAATTTCGCCGCTTTCCCGTGCCCAGCCTCACTTCGAGGCTCGTGACCTGCACGCAACTCAGTGGGGACGTCTCTGTCCTTCCGAGACCCCTGAAGGTCCAAATTGTGGTCTCGTGAAAAACTTTGCCCAGATGGTCGAACTCTCTACAGGAACAGAAGAGATAGAGAGCATAAAGAAAATGCTCTACGACCTTAATGTCGAAAAAATAGTTGTAAAGGTGCCCGAAATCCCGGCAAGAATAAAAGAAATATTACTTGATGAATTCGGGGAAGAGATTGTTGAAGAGTTTGAAGAGCCTCCAGAACCCGAAAGCAAATACAAAGATGAGGACTTCTACGATTATTCAGATATGGACGACTCCGGATCGTTCAGTGACTGAGGGGTTGATGTCAGATGACTAAAGCAAAAGTATTCATAAACGGAGAGCTCGTCGGGACTCATGACAACCCTGCAGAACTCGCAGAAGAGCTCAGAAAGATGAGGCGGCAGGGGCTCATATCCAAGCAGGTCAACATAGCTCTTAATGACAACACCAGGGAAATAATTATAAACTCCGATATGGGCAGGGCAAGAAGACCTCTCGTGGTTGTAGAAAAGGGAGTCCTGAAGGTAAATGATGAGCACGTACAGAAACTGAAGAACAAAGAAATCACCTTTGATGACCTCGTAAAAGAAGGTTGTGTGGAGTATCTGGACGCAGAAGAGGAAGAAAATGCTTACATTGCACTCTATGAGTCCGACATTACCTCCAAGCACACCCATATGGAAATAGACCCTGAACTTATACTTGGCATCTGTACCGGAATGGTTCCCTATCCGGAACACAACGCTTCCCCGCGTAACACCATGGGTGCAGCCATGATCAAGCAGTGCATCGGAGTATCCACAGCAAACCAGAAACTCAGACCGGATACCCGTGCCCACGTCCTGCACTACCCGCAGAGGGCGATGACAAGGACAAGGACTTCCCTGTCAATCGGTTTTGATGACAGGCCTGCAGGCCAGAACTTCGTGGTTGCAATCCTGTCATACGAAGGGTATAACATTGAAGACGCTCTGATTTTCAACAAGGGTTCAATCGAGAGAGGACTTGGTAGAAGCCATTTCCTCAGGACCTTTGAAGGGGAAGAAAGGAGATATCCTGGTGGGCAGGAAGACAAGTTCGAGATCCCTGACTCCGAATACCGTGGAGCACGCAGCGCTGATGCGTATGCAAATCTTGACATAGACGGGCTTGTAAACCCTGAGACCCCCGTAGGTCCCAACGATGTGCTTATAGGAAAGACAAGTCCTCCGAGATTCCTGGAAGAGCCTTCTGACTTCGGGATTGCAGTTGAGCAGAGGAGAGAAAGCTCTGTTACCATGCGGTCCAACGAAACAGGGATTGCGGACACGGTAATTCTTACAGAATCCATTAACGGAACCCGCCTTGCAAAGGTAAAGGTAAGGGACGAGAGGATTCCGGACATCGGAGACAAGTTCGCTTCCAGGCACGGGCAAAAAGGAGTTATTGGCTTAAAAGTCCCGATTGCAGACATGCCGTTTACGGCATCAGGCCTTACTCCGGACCTGATGATTAACCCGCACGCAATTCCTTCACGTATGACTGTAGGTCACGTTCTGGAAATGATTGGTGGAAAAGTAGGTTCCATGGAAGGCAGACGAGTGAATGCAACAGCCTTCTCAGGAGAAAAGGAAGACGACCTTAGAGAAGCCCTGAAAAAGCACGGCTTTGCTCACACAGGAAAAGAGATTTTCTACGATGGAGCAACAGGCAGGATGGTCCCTGCAGATGTCTTCGTTGGTGTGATCCTTTACCAGAAACTGCACCACATGGTTACCTCCAAAATGCATGCAAGGTCCCGTGGACCTGTACAGGTGCTCACCCGCCAGCCGACCGAAGGTCGAGCAAGAGAAGGTGGTCTAAGGTTCGGTGAAATGGAGCGTGACGTACTGGTAGGGCACGGCGCTGCCATGTCCTTAAAAGAAAGATTGCTGGACGAGTCTGACAAAGTGGTGGAACTTGTCTGCTCGCACTGTGGAATGATTGCAACGTTCGACAAGCAGCGGAAAGTCTCTTTCTGTTCAGCCTGCGGTGCTGACACGGATATATACCCCGTTGAGATGAGCTACGCGTTCAAACTATTACTTGATGAGATTAAGTCCCTCGGGGTTGCTCCCAGGCTCAATCTTGAAGATGCTGTATAAGGTGAGGTGGACATATGGCAAACGTACCTCCTATTCCAAAAAGAATCGCTTCTATCAAATTCGGCTTATTGTCCCCGAAAGAGATCCGTAAGATGAGCTCAACGCCCATCATTACGGCCGACACTTACGATGACGACGGATTTCCAATTGACATGGGGCTTATGGACACGAAACTCGGGGTTATTGACCCCGGGCTTCGCTGCAAGACATGCTCCGGCAGGGCAGGCGAATGTCCCGGGCACTTCGGGCACATTGAACTTGTTGCCCCTGTTGTCCACGTTGGCTTTAACAAAGTAATCCGAAAACTCCTCAGGGCAACCTGCAGAAAATGCAGCAAAATTCTGCTGGACCCGACCCAGAAACAGAAGTTTCTGGATCAACTCGTTGCAGTTGAAGAAATCGGGCACATGCCTGATGACCTCATTAATGAGGCATATAAAGAAGCCAGCAAGGTAAAGACCTGCCCCTACTGTAATGAAGAACAGCTCGATATCAAATTCGAAAAGCCCACCGAATACCTGGAAAACGGAGAGAAGCTGACCCCTACCGAGATTAGGGACCGCTTTGAAAACATCCCGGACGAGGACATAAGGGTTGTCGGGATGGACCCGAAGAATGCAAGGCCAGAGTGGATGATCCTTACAGTCCTGCCTGTGCCTCCTGTTACGGTGCGCCCTTCGATCACTCTGGAATCCGGGCAGCGCAGTGAAGACGACCTGACCCACAAGCTGGTAGACATTATAAGGATCAACCAGAGATTCCAGGAAAACAGGGAAGCAGGAGCTCCACAGCTTATCATTGAGGACCTGTGGGAGCTTCTTCAATACCACGCCACCACATTCTTTGACAACTCGGTTTCAGGAATACCCCCTGCAAGACACAGATCAGGCAGACCTCTTAAGACTCTTTCCCAGCGTTTAAAAGGTAAAGAAGGAAGGTTCAGGGGAAGTCTGTCAGGTAAGCGTGTTAACTTCTCTGCCCGTACCGTTATATCTCCTGACCCGAACCTGAGCATAAATGAAGTCGGTGTCCCCATGCCCATTGCACGGATTCTGACAATGCCAGCAGTGGTGACCCAGAGGAACATCGAACATCTCAAGGTCTATGTAAGGAACGGCGAAGACATTCACCCCGGAGCAAACTATGTGCTCAGGTCCGACGGCAGGCGCATAAAAGTAACCAATATGAACAAGGACGACCTTGCCGATAAACTGGAATTCGGCTGGGTTGTGGAACGACAGTTAAAAGACGGCGACATCGTGCTCTTCAACAGGCAGCCTTCTCTGCACAAGATGAGTATCATGGCCCATTCTGTAAAGGTTCTGCCTAACAAAACTTTCAGGCTGAACCCTGCAGTCTGTCCTCCTTACAACGCTGACTTTGACGGGGACGAAATGAACATGCATGCCCTCCAGACCGAAGAGTCAAGGGCCGAGGCAAAGATCCTCATGCAGGTTCAGGAAAACATCCTATCTCCACGTTTCGGAGGTCCCATTATCGGTGGGATTCACGACCACATTTCAGGACTTTTCCTTCTGACCCGTTTTGAAAACCATATTACCAGTTACGAGGCTTACGACCTTCTTAGGAAGAGCCGTGCACGCAACCTGCCTGAACCGACAGGCCACGACGAGGACGGGAAACCTTACTGGACAGGAAAACAGATTTTCAGCCAGATCCTGCCTGAAGGCCTTAATATGGAGTTCACAGCCCAGGTCTGCGCACACTGTGATACCTGTAAGAAAGGGGAATGCCAGAACGATGCCTATGTGGTAATTCGGAACAGTGAACTCCTTATGGGTACGATAGACGAAGCGGCCATAGGGGCATTCAAAGGAAGAGTTCAGGACCGTATTATCAAGGAAATAGGTCCCGAAGCTGGGTGCAAGTTTATAGATGATATGACCAAGCTTGCAATCCGGGCGATTATGAGGACAGGCCTGAGTTTCGGGATAGCTGACGAAGATATTCCGAAAGAAGCCAGAATCCAGATCAATGAGGTTCTCGCTAAAGCTGAAGAAGCCGTGCAGAACCTTATCAAATCATATCAGAATAAAGAGCTTGAACCCCTCCCCGGAAGAACCCTTGATGAAACAATTGAAATGAGCATCATGCAGAAGCTCGGAAAGGCCAGAGACGAGACCGGTGGAATTGCAGACAGCCACATGGGGCTTGAAAATTCAGCAGTTATCATGGCGCGTTCAGGAGCAAGAGGTTCAATCCTGAACCTTACCCAGATGGCAGCCTGTGTTGGCCAGCAGGCAGTGCGTGGAGAGCGCATTCGCAGAGGATACTCAGGCAGGACTCTGACCCACTTCCAGGAAGGTGACCTGGGATCAGATGCCCACGGGTTCGTCAAGGCAAGTTACAAGAGCGGGTTAAACCCGACAGAGTATTTCTTCCACGCAATCGGTGGTAGAGAAGGTCTTGTGGACACTGCGGTCAGGACATCACAGTCAGGGTACCTGCAGAGGAGACTTGTCAATGCTCTCCAGGACCTGGAAGTCCAGTATGACCTCACGGTAAGGGATACCAGAGGTGTGCTTGTGCAGTTCAAGTACGGAGAAGATGGGATTAACCCAACAAAAAGCGACTTCAGCAAACCCGAGACCATCCACAGGATTGTCCGTTCCGTAATAAACAAGAAGGTGGCATGATGAGTATTAGCGAAGCTACCATAGACAGCATGATAAAAGATCTGCCTTTTCCTTCTAACATATTAAGTGCCCTGAGGGAAGATGTTCTCAAAGCCGGGGTAAGCAAGAAGGAAATGGAAGAGATCATAGAAAAGGCAATGGAAGAATATGAGGTCTCATGTATCGAACCCTGTGACGCTGCAGGTGTGGTTGCAGCCCAGTCCATAGGGGAACCAGGTACTCAGATGACCATGCGTACCTTCCACTACGCCGGTGTGGCCGAGATTAACGTTACTCTCGGTCTGCCTCGTCTGATCGAAATCGTAGATGCCCGAAAAATTCCGAGCACTCCGATGATGACAATCGCCCTTTCCAAAGATAATCCTGAAGATTACGCTTATCACAGGGAAAAAACAAGAGCCCTTGCCTGGGAAATTGAAGCGACAAAAATCGATCATATCGCTGACGTGACCACTGACCTTTCCCAGATGAAGCTTATAATAGACCTGCACGAAAAAGCAATGGAAGGCAGGAATATTACAATAGACCAGGTGAAAGAGAAGTTCAACGAAGAACTGAACGTGCTGGTCAACATCTCTCCTGACATAGATAACCAGATTGTTATCACCCCGGGAGAGCCTTCTTACAGAGAGCTGCTCCAGCTTGCAAAAAGCATCCACAATGTAACTCTCAAAGGTATAGAAGGGATCAAGCGAGTGGTGGTCAGAAAGGAAGGTGAAGAGTACACCCTCTATACAGAAGGCTCAGCTCTGCGTGACGTACTTCAGTTTGAAGGAGTGGACAGGACCCGAACCAGCACAAACAACATTAATGAAATCTATGAAGTGCTGGGAGTCGAGGCTGCAAGAAATGCAATTATCAAGGAAGCCACAGATACCCTGCGTGAACAGGGTCTTACCGTGGATATCCGGCATATTATGCTTGTAGCAGACATCATGACCTGCGACGGGGAAGTAAAACAGATCGGTAGACACGGAATTTCAGGTGAAAAAGCCAGTGTATTTGCCCGTGCAGCTTTCGAAGTTACTGTCAATCACCTTCTGGATGCAGGAATGCGGGGAGATGTGGACAAGTTGGAGGGTGTCACAGAAAATATCATTGTCGGTCAGCCTATTCGCATGGGCACCGGAGATGTGCACCTTGTAAGCAGAAAGACGGGAAGAATTGAAGCTGAGGAAATCGAAGCCGAAGAAGAATGAAGTTATGCCGGGAAAAACTCCGGGTTTAACCTATAATTATTTAAATATATAACCTGATAGAAGACCAAGTTCAGATCAGGTATACATTACCTTAATAGACTTCATCAAATCCTGCTGCAGAAACTTGAGTCCGCGAGGCTCATAACCAGAAAATTGATATAAGGCATCAGGTATTTAGAGTACCATATACTCACCACGCTTGGAATCTTTATTTAGAAAGAGATAGAGTAGATGAGCTAATTTGAGACAGAGTTGATGAAAATGAAGATCAATGTTGATAAATCTCTTATCAAGGCTGTGAAAACAGGAAAAGTAATAGTTGGAGCCAATCGGACCATGGATGCAGCAGCAGACGGCTCTGCAAAAATGGTGGTCCTGGCATCAAACTGCCCCGAAGACGTTAAAATGAAAATACAGGCAACAAATGTTCCGATCCTGGAATACGGTGGCACAAGTGTAGAACTCGGGCCCGTATGCGGAAAGCCCTTCACGATTGCAGCCATGGCAATCCTCGATGCAGGAGAATCGGATATCCTGGCAGCTACAGCTTGATAAAAAGGAGTTGCAACGTCTTGGGTGAAATAAGACTTACTGCAGAAAGCATCCAGTACATTGCATTGTTTGAAAACATGACCCGAGCCAAAATACTTGACTGTATTCCGGAAGAGGAAAGGCTCGTTTATGTTGTAAAGCAGGGTGATATGGGGCTTGCAATAGGCAAAAACGGAGAGAGTATAAACCGTGTTAAAAAAGCCCTGGACAAACCTATTGAGCTTGTGGAATATTCAGAGGATCCTATAACTTTTATAAAGAATGCCTTCGGACCGGTATCCGTAAGTTCAGTAAATCTTACAACCAAAAATGGCAAGCGATTAGCTTATGTAGAGGTACCCAATAAAGAGAAGGGGCTTGCCATCGGTCGCAACGGCAAGAACATAGAGAAAGTGAAGATGCTTGCCCGTCGTCACCACACTATAGAAGATGTGATCCTGCAGTAATATCCCACTAATTTACGTTGATCCATTAATCCGGCGTTGAAGGACAATTCTGGCATTTAATGCCACAATAGGAAACTGTGATCAATTTTTAACAGGAGAAATTTACAATGGCTAAAGGAAAATATGCAGCTAATATACTCAAACAAACCAGGAAAGATGCCCGCTGGAAAGATAACTACTACTGCAGGCGTGTTCTTGGTCTGAACGTGAAAGCTGACCCTCTTGGTGGCGCACCGCAGGGTCGGGGTATAGTATTAGAGAAGGTAGGAGTTGAAGCAAAACAGCCGAACTCCGCAATCCGAAAATGTGTAAGGATCCAGCTCATTAAAAATGGGCGTCAGGTAACCGCATTCTGTCCTGGAGACGGTGCAGTAAACTTCATTGATGAACACGATGAAGTTACCGTGGAAAGGATCGGAGGCCGTATGGGTGGTGCTATGGGTGATATTCCCGGCGTACGTTTTAAGGTAATTGCCGTAAACAACGTGTCTCTGAACCAGCTGGTTATTGGCAGATTGGAAAAACCCAGGAGATGATTTTTGTGTACAAAATTTTCGGCAAATGGGACCCAACAGAAGTTGAAGTAAGAGACTTTGGAATTAAGCGTTACGTCAGCCTTACTCCTGTAATCGTCCCCCACAGCAGCGGAAAGCATGCAAGGCAGCAGTTTAACAAATCCGAAATTTCCATTGTTGAACGCCTGGCAAACAACCTGATGAGGACTGAAATCAACAGCGGAAAGAAACAGGTAACCCTCCGTGCAGTTGAGGAAGCTCTGGACATTATAAACAAGAAGACCCAGCAGAACCCTATCCAGGTTCTCGTGGAAGCCATTTCAAATGCCGGCCCCAGAGAAGAAGTGGTCAGGCTGAAGTACGGCGGCATCTCCGTTCCAAAAGCAGTTGATACTGCACCCCAGAGACGTGTGGACACTGCTCTGCGGTACATCAGCATGGGAACAAAGGCCGCATCTTTCAAATCCAGACGCACAGTCGCAGAATGCCTGGCAACCGAAATCATAGGCGCTGCAAACCGCGATACGAAATCCTTCTCTATCAACAGAAAGGATGCAAAGGAAAGAGTTGCAAAGGCAGCACGCTAATCAATTTTGCGGGTTGCACCGATTTAAAAATACATTTTATAACTAAATTATATTTTTTTAAAAGGTATCAGCATGGGACGAAGGAAGAAAATGGTCGAGCGCGTAACGACGCTCATGAATGAACCAGAGAAAATCCGAAATATCGGTATCGTTGCGCACATTGACCACGGAAAAACCACATTATCGGACAACCTGTTAGCAGGCGCCGGCATGATTTCAAAGGAACTTGCCGGAAGACAGTTGTTCATGGACTCCGATGAAGAGGAACAGGCAAGAGGTATTACAATTGATGCCTCGAACGTTTCCATGGTTCACACTTACGACAATGAAGACTACCTGATCAATCTGATTGACACTCCCGGGCACGTTGACTTTGGTGGAGACGTTACCCGTGCCATGAGAGCCGTAGACGGTGCAGTTGTGGTCGTGGACGCAGTCGAAGGTACGATGCCCCAGACCGAAACCGTGCTCAGGCAGGCCCTCAGGGAACACGTCAGGCCCGTGCTTTTTGTCAACAAGGTAGACAGATTAATCAATGAGCTGCAGGTTGATTCTCAGGAAATGCAGGTTCGCCTTGGCAAAGTAATTGACCACGTGAACAAGCTCATCAAGAACATGAATCCGGAGAAGTTCAAGGCAGGCTGGAAAGTAGATGCAGCAGCCGGAACTGTCGCATTCGGTTCAGCTCTTTATAACTGGGCAATCAGTGTGCCTATGATGCAGAGGACCGGGATTTCATTCAAGGAAGTCTATGACTACTGTAAGGCCGAAGACATGAAGGCTCTGGCAGAAAAGTGTCCTCTTCACTCAACTGTCCTTGATATGGTCATCAGGTACCTGCCAAACCCTCTTGAAGCCCAGAAGGGAAGGGTACCTGCTATCTGGCACGGAGATGCTAACTCTGAAATTGGCAAATCCATGGCTGCTGCAGATGCAGCCGGTGACCTTGCTTTCATGGTAACGGACATTTCCATAGACCCTCATGCAGGAGAAGTCGCAACCGGAAGGCTGTTCAGTGGATCTTTTACTCGTGGAATGGAAGTTTACACCTCCGGGACTGCAAAAAAGAGCAGAGTCCAGCAGGTAGGTATCTTCATGGGCCCCGAAAGGCTCGAAGTGGAGAAAATCCCTGCAGGAAACATTGCTGCAGTTACGGGCTTAAAAGATGCAATCGTAGGGTCTACAGTTACAACCCTTGATGGCATGACACCTTTTGAAAGCATCAGGCACGTAAGCGAACCTGTGGTGACTGTGGCTGTAGAAGCCAAGCACACCAAGGACCTTCCCAAACTGGTCGAAGTCCTCAGGCAGGTCGCAAAGGAAGACCCGACTCTCCAGATCACCCTGGACGAGGAAACCGGGGAACACCTGATGGCCGGGATGGGAGAACTTCACCTGGAAGTCATTGCCCACAGGATCGAAAGGGACAAGAATGTGGAAATTACCACAAGTAAGCCTATTGTGGTCTACAGGGAAACCATCAGAAGAAAGATCGAACCTGTGGAAGGAAAGTCCCCTAACAGGCACAACAGGTTCTATATTTATGTGGAACCCCTTGACACTGCAATTGTCGATCTGATCAAGTCCGGTGACATCAGCATGAACATGCCCGAGCTTGAGCGCAGGCAGAAACTCATGGAACTCGGCATGAGTAAAGAAGAAGCAAAAGGCATTACTGGGATCCTCAATTCCAACATCTTTATAGATGTTACCAAGGGTATCCAGTATCTGAACGAGACAATGGAACTGGTGCTTGACGGGTTTGAAGAAGTCATGAAAGCAGGTCCTCTCACAAGAGAACCCGTGGCAAACATGAAGTGCGTGCTTGTAGATGCAAAACTTCACGAAGACGCAATTCACAGAGGTCCGGCCCAGGTCATCCCCGCATCAAGGCAGGCCATCCAGGCAGGGATGCTTATGGCAGAAGACAGCCTTCTCGAACCTTATCAGAAGGTCTTTATCCAGGTGCCCCAGCTCACAATGGGCGGTGCAACAAAGGAAATTCAGGGCCGCCGTGGAATTATCCTTAACATGTCCACAGAAGGAGACCTGGCAATTATCGAAGCCAGAGTGCCTGTGGCCGAGATGTTTGGATTTGCAGGAGAGATCAGGTCAGCAACCGAAGGACGTGCTATGTGGAGTACTGAATTCGGAGGCTTTGATATCGTACCAACCAGCATCCAGACTGAAGTAGTAGGTCAGATCAGAGAGAGGAAGGGTCTCAAGAAAGAACTTCCGAAATCTGCTGATTACCTTTCAATGTAAGCGGAATTTATTCCGCTTTTCCTTAATATTTTAAAAGTAATACCTATTTCCTTTGGAATGAAGAAAAAAGATCTCGACTGACCTGGAAGGGAAAAGAATCCCTATCGGTTCGAGGATAAGGCCAATCGGAAAGCTTTAAGTCAAGGTATACCTATATTGGGGAAAATAGTCCAGGCCGCTGGATATTCATACAGTACCAGTTCAAGGAAAAAGGCCGGAAAAAGGGAAACTGACAATATTGATTTAACAAAATAATATAGGAAGTGGATGAATCAATATTGAGATTTGCCCTAATCTTAATATAGTAAATATTTGATATACGAATTAAACTCATCCAGAATTACAGGAGAATTATAAATATGGCAGCAGAAAAACCACACATGAATTTAGCAGTGATTGGTCACATTGACCACGGAAAGTCAACTTTCGTAGGACGCTTAATGTACGATGCAGGGGCTGTAGCTCCACACATCATTGACAAGTTTAGAGAAGAAGCAAAGCAGAAGGGTAAGGAATCCTTTGCCTTCGCCTGGGTTATGGACTCTCTTAAGGAAGAGCGTGAAAGAGGTATCACAATTGACATCGCTCACAAGAGATTCGACACAGACAAATTCTACTTCACAGTCGTAGACTGCCCTGGCCACCGTGACTTCGTAAAGAACATGATCACAGGTGCTTCCCAGGCTGACGCTGCAGTTCTCGTCGTTGCAGCCCCTGATGGTGTCATGGCCCAGACCAAGGAACACATCTTCCTTTCCAGGACCCTCGGTATCAGCCAGCTTATTGTTGCAATCAACAAGATGGATGCAGTAGAATACAGCGAAGCCAGGTACAAGGAAGTTATCGAGCAGGTATCCGGTATCCTTAAAATGATCGGGTTCAAGCCAAGCGAAATCCCCTTCATCCCAACCTCCGCATTCCATGGCGACAACATCATCAAAAGCAGTGCAAACACTCCCTGGTATAAGGGTCCCTCCATCATGGATGCCCTCAACAACCTCAAAGAGCCTGAAAAGCCATCCACTCTCCCTCTCAGGATCCCTGTGGAAGACGCATACACCATCTCCGGTATCGGAACTGTGCCTGTAGGCAGAGTAGAAACCGGTGTCATGAAGAAAGGTGACAAGGTCGTTTTCATGCCCGGAGGTATAACCGGTGAAGTTAAGTCCATTGAAATGCACCACGAAGAAATTCCACAGGCATTCCCTGGAGACAACATCGGATGGAACGTCCGCGGTATCGGCAAGAACGACGTCCGCAGAGGAGACGTTTGTGGCCCTGTTGACAACCCACCAAAGGTTGCTGAAGAGTTTGTAGGACAGGTAGTGGTCCTCCAGCACCCCTCCGCAATTACTGCAGGTTACACCCCTGTATTCCACTCCCACACCACTCAGGTCGCATGCCAGCTGATTTCACTTGACAAGAAGCTGGACCCGAAGAGTGGTCAGGTTAAGGAAGAAAACCCGACCTTCCTTAAGGCCGGAGACGCAGCAATCGTTACCATCAGACCAACAAAGCCGATGGTTATCGAGCCCGTAAAAGAAATTCCACAGCTCGGCAGGTTCGCTATCCGTGATATGGGTATGACAATTGCCGCCGGTATGTGCATGAGTGTTAAGCAGAAATAACACTCTCCTTTTTTCATTTTGTAAGGAGAAAAAAGGTTATGCAAAAAGCTAGAATAAGATTGTCAGGCATCAGTCCCAAGGATCTGGATGGAGTCTGTAACCAGGTAAAGTTAATTGCAGAAAGGACAGGAGTAAGCATTTCAGGGCCTGTTCCGCTTCCAACAAAGAAGCTTGTAGTTCCCACAAGAAAAAGCCCCAGCGGGGATGGAACTGCAACCTGGGACCACTGGGAAATGCGCGTACACAAGAGGCTCATCGACATCGCAGCCGATGAAAGAGCACTCCGTCAGCTCATGAGAATCCAGGTTCCCAAAGACATAAACATCGAGATTGTACTCGAAGGATAAATGCAAAAAAAGACAGGTTACAGAAATCTTCTGTATCCGGTCTTGCAAATTCCTTTTAACTTCGTTATTTCAGAATATTTACTCATCCACTTTTTGAGAATTTACCGGCAGCTGCCTGCTTCAGGGATTTTCAGTCCGCCGGAATATTCTGCAAATCTGTTCTGTCTTTTGTTCTACGCTTTTACTTCAGATTTTTAACTTCACCTTTCACTTTCAACTTGACTTCAGATTTTTATTTCAGATTTTTAACTTCAATTTCTTCTGCGAACCCTGCTTAAAAGCGATTCTCTGCGGTGTAGGTAATAGTTTTTGTGCCATTTGCAGAAACCGTCACTCTGAACTCAATGGTAAAAGCATCAGTTTTTCGGTACTCGTCTGAAGTTTCCAGGATTTCCCATTCTCCGTAGAGATGTTCCACGACAATCACGTCCTGAGGTTCGGACTTGCTGTTGTTAATTTGTATCTCGTAGCTGACTCTCTCTACGTTATCACTTATGCGCTGGTAATCGGTCTGGTTTCGTGTGACTGTAAGGTCGAAGGCCGAACCGATAGTCAGTTTGAGTTCCTCGCCCAGAGGAGTATGCCCTATACTGTCTTCACCCAGGAACTGGAGTTCACCTGCAGAGTCGGTTTTATAAACTCTTACGACACCTGCCGGAAGAGGCATACCAGGCCCGGTTTCCTTTGAGTTTTCAAAGGTAAGGAAAATTCGGACTCTCTTACTCAGAGAACTATCATAGATGAGCTCCTTTTCCACAGGCACGGAGTCTATAGAAAAAAGTGATATCTGCTTTTCCTGATTATTTTTCAGAGTTGCCAGCCTGTCAAGGGTATAGAGATGATATTCGGAAATGGACTCTTCGGTAAAGGATGGCACTGATTCTTCAGCTACAGCTCCTTCGGCACGTTCTGGCAGAGGCCGTACAGGGGGAGACGCACGGTTTAGTTCTCCGGAGACAAGTTTCAGGGCGGCATTTTCATAGGTAATCCCTGCCCTGTTGTCAATATTAGCCCAGCCCCTGATATCAGCTTCAGTGTCATCGGCATTACTTTTCAGGACATAATTTGCTTTCCAGCTTAGACCTTCTGTCAGGTAGGACGTAAGGAGTTTGCGCGTTCCCGAAACAGGGGAATAAATCTGCCAGATAATAGTCGGTTTTGTTGAAAGTTCTGAAGCGTTCTGCAGTTCTATCTTAGAGATATCTTGAAGCACTATAACTTCACCTGATTCAGTTTCCAGGACGACACTCCCGCCCTCAGAGCTGAGCAGCCTGCCTGTGTAGACATCACCGTTTGTGCCCGTTACGGTTATCTCCCTGCCAAGGTACTTTTCAAGTAACCCGGAACTGCTCGCAAGGTCATATTCATAGTTCTGTTCAAGCACAGTCACCTCCCCACCCTCAGGGTCTTCGACCATAACCGATGCAGGGATTATTTCGGAAGCAATGTCCGTATATTCCACCCTGTTGGTCCCGCTTTCAAGCTCTATATCTCGCCTTTCTTTTACAAGGGCAAGCCCCTGTTCATAAATTGTAAGATCCAGATTCCCTCCGGCTTCAACTGCTCCTGAAGCCAGAATTCCCGGAGGATCTGCGGCTGGAATTTCCTCCGAAATTCCCGGATCTGATCCGGTTTGATTTTTTTCACTGCCGGACACATTTGCCTGAGCAATGCCTTCAGATTGCAGAGGCATATAGGCTGAAAAAAGTAATAAAAACCCTGTAAGCCCTGTAATAATCCATAAAAAGTATTTCTTCACTCCCATAGTATAATCATTGGGGGTTCGGATTTATATAGATATGATTTTATAGAAAAACTATAGAAGATTGACTGAAAAGAGCAGAAAAACGAATTTCTTAAACTGACTCTTGAAAAAAGCAAATTATAAAGTAAGAGGTCAAAAAGTGATAGAATAAGAGGGCTAGAAGCCCCCTTAAATAATTATTCATATTTTTCCTTTAAGCCGGAGTCCGGAATATTTTCACGCATTTCATTACGGCTCAATATCTGTGTCCCACTGTGAAAGAGACTTTTTTCGAACCGTCTGCAGGCACGGTCACTTCCCATTCGGCAGTGTAAGCATCCGTCTTTTCATAAGTATCGGAACTGGCGGTAATCTCCCAGTCTCCGTAGAAATGTTCCACGATCCTGATTTTCTGTGCTTCAGGCTTATGGTTATTTAATTCAATCTCATAGCTTTCCCGCCATACATTAGTGCCTACCTTTTTGTAGTCGGTCTGGGTTCTGGTGCCGGTTACATCAAAAGCGCTTCCGACAACAACTTTGACTTCCTCATCTTTTGGGGTGTGGTCTATACTGTCTTCCCCGAGGAACTGGAGCTGCCCTTCGGAATCAGCTTTGTATACCCTCAAAACTCCGGCAGGGAGAGGCATTCCAAGGCCTTTTTCTTTTGAGTTATTCAGGTTCAGGACTACTTGCACCTTATCACTTTTTGAAACATCAAAGATAAGTTCCTTTTCCACGGGCACGGAATCCGCAGAGAGCAGGGAGAGCTGCTTGACCTGTTTATCTTTCAGGGTAGCCGGCCTTTCAAGGGTATAGAGATGATACTCAAAAAGGGACTCTTCAACAAAGCCTCCCTCTGACATATCTTGTGCTGCTTCTTCTGCAACCTCATTCTCATAACGACTCGGCTGCGGTACAGCTATACGGTGAACTTCACCTGCAACGAGCTTCAATTTGGCATCCTCATAGGTGGTCCCTGCCCCATTGTCGACACTGACCCAGCCCTGGATATCAGCCTTTGTATCATCTGCATTCGTCTTTACGATGTAGTCTGCTCTCCAGCTCATGCCGTCCGTAAGATAGGAAGTAAGGACATCCCGGCTGCCTGCTACAGGAGAATAGACCTGCCAGACCAGAGTGGGTTTTGTAAGCAAGTTTGCAGAGTCAGGGAATTCCACTCTTGAGACCTCGGAAAGAGTTACAACCTTCCCATCACTTAACCTGAGCACTATCCCGCCGTCATAGCTGAGAAGAATTCCTGTATATGTATTTCCTTCTTTTTCGGTTACAGTAATCTCCTTGTCCAGGAATTTTCCCAGAAGCTTCTGACTGCTCACAAGATCATACTCATAGTTCTGTTCAAGCACAGCAGTATTTTTGTTCTTTGTGTCCTCAAACATTACAGAAGTCGGGTCAATGAGAGCAGCAACATCCGTATACTCAACCCTGTTGACCCCGATCTTTAAATCGAGTTCCCTGCGTTCTTTTACAAGGGCAAGGTTGTCATTATAAACCGTAACCTCGGTAGCTGCATCTGTCGCCGCAGCCCCTGCCGTAAGCAACTCCAGAGGATTTGAAGGTTTGATACTGGATATTGCACTGGAAGAGGATTCAATACCATTAGCAGCGATTTCATGCTCATCAACCTGAACCGTGACTTCAGCAGCTCCAGGGTATCCAAGCGCTGCAGCTGTGGCTACAACCCCGATAAAAGCCAGAAAAATCCATAGATAACTTTTTCTTGTTCTCATAACAGTAAAATAAGCAACTGTGTTATATATATGTGACTTTGACTACGGATTCATTCGAAGTCATCCCTCTAAACCCCTAACTTTTCGAAGCTATAAGGTGCAAGAAGTCCCTCAGAACACTGGAAATTAAATAATCCCTCCGGATTTAATAAAAATAAGTCTGAGAACAGTTATAATAATATATACCAGTACAGCGTATAGAATTTACGACAGATGCCCGATAAGCCCGAAAAAACTAAAGGACTTGTTTTCATGAAAACTATTGAGACCCTTAAAGTAAAAAACCGGATAAAACTCTCAAATTTTATCTCCGGTCTTATACTTATCCTATTTTTTGCAGTAACTATACTTCCAGTTTCAGCTTCTGGAATCGAAGCAAGCAGGGAGATTTCTGCAGGAACGGTTTATGCAGGCGGAACTTTCACAGTAACCGTGCACATACAGACAGACCAGTATATTGAAGCTCCTACCCTTGATGAAAACCTTCCTGAGGGATTGTCCATAAGCATAGTTGAAAATGCCGGGGCTACGTTCCAGAATACCGACACTTTCAAAGAGTCTACCCTAGAATGGATCTGGGTCGAGAGCCTTCAGGCAGGCGGAGAAAAAACTGTTGTGTACAGGGTTACAGTGCCTTCAACTGCTGAACCTGGAAATTTCACAATTTCGGGTAATGTTTCTGCGTATTCCATCTCCGCTGTTCCTGTTACAGGAGATTCGGAAATAATAATCACATACCCTCCTCCTGAAGCTAAATTTTCCGCAAGCCCCCTCTCCGGCACCGCGCCTCTTACAGTCCAGTTCACGGACTTGTGTACAGGCAACCCGGATTCCTGGAAATGGGACTTTGATGGAAACGGAAGCATTGACTCTTCAGAGAAAAATCCGGCATGGACCTATGAAACCCCGGGTACCTATACCGTCACCCTCAGGGCAGCTAACACTACCTACGGAAATGATACTGAGACAAAAGAAGGTTACATCCTGGTTATGGAGAAAACCGCGTCTTCCGTAGGAAGCAGTGGAAGAAGCACTGGAGGAGGGGGCGGAGGGGGAGGTGGAGGCTCTCCGGAATCAAGCAGAAACATAGAGCTCAAGGAGCTTTCAAATGAGCAGGTCTTCAAAGGAGTCCACGCCTGCTATACCTTCAGAGGAGAAACAAACGAAATAGTTGCTGTGGAGTTTGACCCGAAAAAGAACTTCGGCAAAACAACCACAATTGTGGAGATGCTAAAGAACACGTCCGCAATAGTGAAAGAGCCTGCCCCCGGAACCGTTTATAAGAACCTGAATATCTGGGTCGGAAACAGCGGTTTTTCAAGCTCCGAAAACCTTGAAAACGCCCGGATAAGCTTCAGAGTAAAACGGACCTGGCTTTCCGAAAACGACATAAGTGAAAACACAATGACCCTTTACCGGCACAATGAAAATACGTGGAACGCGCTGCCCACAACTTTGACCGGAGAAGATGAAGATTTCTTCTACTTTACAGCAGAAACCCCGGGATTTTCGCCTTTTGCGATTGCAAGCCCTGAAAAGAATACAAAACGGATTGAAATCACCCCTATTAGAAATAAAGAAAGTAATCTCATGAGCACAGGAGAAATATCCGAAGAAGAAAGTGAAGAAAATCTGGCTTCGGATAACGAAAAAGAAGATAAAGATACTCCGGGAACTGGAGTTTCATTTACGGCAGCCGGGCTTCTGGCATCATACGCAGCCATGAAGAAAAAGAAAGAAAGCCGCAAGTGAAACGACCAGGGACACCTGTAAGAAACTAACAGATAGAAATGACCAGCGAAGCAGTACGAAACCAACAAAAACAAACGAACAAACAAACGAACAAACAAACAAACAAACAAACAAACAAATAAAGTGGATGGCCAGACAAGCTGGCGTAGGCATCCTATAATAGACGAATTAAAAAGCTGCTCCCGGAGCCAGGAGAAATATTTTCCAGTCCGGGAGGAGATTCTACTAATATCAAATATATCCGCACATATCAAATATATCCGCACTTCTCAAGCCAGGTAAGGGACCTTATCCATTCCCCTTTCGGCTCCCTTGAAGTGCCAACGACAAGCCGCTTCATATCCCCGAATTCTTCAACCACGCCGCGGGCTTCTATGATCTCCCCTGGGAGAGCCTGGCCTGCATAGGTGTGGGTATAGGAGAGCACATGGTCGATTTCGTCGTGTTCTACTTTATAGAAAGAAGGACTATCAAAGGCAAAGTCAGCGTTTTTGACCTCGGCTTCGATTTTCATTTTGACCGTATCTTTTCCCCGCTGGAGAGGCTCTTTAATCTGGTCCCATTCCCGCACGAAAAGGAGGTCGAAATACGTGCCCTCAACCATGCCGCGGTTGCCTTTCCTGGACTCGTGAAGCATGAATTCGTCAAAAGAAATCTCAGGGATTCTTTTCCTGTAGATCCTCTGCCACATGTCTTCATCGATTTCTTCGATAGGTCCCTCCTGCTTTTTTGCGGCAGTTATGGCGTCCCTTGCCCTGAACCACATAGGACCGTAGACAACAAAATCGACATCCGAGCTCTCATTCTGCAGGCCTGCAAGCATTGAACCCGTAACTCCCATACTTGTCCGGGGAATTCCTGCCATATCAAGCACCTTTACGATTGCCCTTACACGGCTGTCAGAATTCACAAGTTCCGGGATGCAGTCAGAGGGACGAAGCACCTGCTTTACCTCGGACTCCGGGACAACGTGCACGTCCTGCACCCATTCAGGCCTGTTTTGCGTCATGAATTCGAAAGCCGGACCAAAATCGTATTTTTTGTACCGTTTCCCGTTTAATTCTCTCTCCCCGTTTTCATCAGGAACATAACGGAGTGTAGATCTTATCCCATCGTTACGGAAATAGTCAGAAACCGCAAAAAGCCAGTCATCGTTTGTAAGAAGAAAATCTCTGAGGCGTGTTTTAAGCATTTTATATCATCCCTGGAGCCTGTGAAGAGTACTCGAATTTAACTGAACTTAACTGCCGCCGATCGACCTTCAGTTAAGAATGACTTAATAATGACTTTATAATAACTTAATAATGACCTTAATAATGACCTTAATAATGACTTTATAATAACTTAATAATGACCTTAATAGCGGCCTTAAAAATGACAGATTAATAACACTTTAACTGCCATTATTTAAAAATAAACAGCAGGATAAAATGTATTGTACCATTCATGTATTTAACTGTCAGTATTTAAATTCTTAATTAATGGGTAAGAAAATGGAGTAATATATACCTGGAGTAATATATACTGAAGGAGTAAAAATAAAGGAACTGAAAATTATCGAAAAAATAAACGGAATAAACTGCATGTGCAGAAAAATCCGAGGTAATATTTTTGAGAAATGATCCGAGTGCAGAAGCGCTTGAAGCCTGGATTATCCGGCTAAGGCGAGAATTTCACCGATACCCCGAACTCAGTTTCAAAGAATATGAAACCCAGAAGCGAATCCTGAAAATCCTTGGAGAACTGGGAATAGAAGCCAGGAAGATTGCGGATACTGGCGTGCTTGCAAGCATCCGGGGCACAATGCCCGGCCCCTGCATTGCCCTGAGGACGGATACTGACGGCCTGCAGGTCCAGGAAGAACTCACAGAAAGAAACGAGGATTATATTTCCGGAAACGATGGAGTAATGCATGCCTGTGGACACGATGGTCACATGGCAATGCTTTTTGGGGCTGCACGGCTCTTTTTAGAAAACAGAGACTTTCCAGGGGAAGTCCGCCTGATCTTCCAGCCTGCAGAAGAGATCCCTCCAGGCGGCTCGGAGAGGGTTATTGCCGAAGGAGGGCTAAAAGGCGTGGATGCAGTTATGGGTATGCACATCTTTACCAACCATGAATCCGGAAGCGTGGGTTTTCGCCCTGGACCTTTTATGGCAAGCACAAACCGTTTTGAAATCACCCTTAAAGGGAAAGGGGGCCATATCTCAAAACCGGAAAGCTGCATTGACCCTGTCAGGATGGCAACGGACTTCATAAGCAGCATCTATCCAGCCCTCGAAAAACGGCTTGAACCGGACAAATATGTCCTGGGGGTAGGAAGAATCCAGGGAGGAGCCCAGTTCAACAGGACTCCTGACAGTGTAGAGATTCTGGGAAGCTATCGGACATTTGACAGCGAGACTACAGAAATTATCGATATGACGATAAGAGAGTGCCTTGATAGGGTAAAGGAAAGATACGCAAAACCCGGGGAAGAGTTTACAGGGCTTCCGGATTACACACTTGACATCCTGCACGGGTATCCGGTCCTGGTAAATGACCCTGATTTCACAGGTGCGGTTAACTTAAAACTTCAGGAAAGTTTCCCTGAGCTTACAGTCTATCCTGAAATGGAAAAGACCTTTGCTGCCGAAGACTTTGCAAGCTATCTGCAAATGGTGCCAGGCATCTTCATTTCACTCGGCACCCGAAACCAGGAAAAAGGAATCGTGGAGATCAACCATTCATGCACGTTCGATATTGATGAAAAAATCCTGTTTACAGGTACGGAAATTTTCTACACAATTTCCCTGGACTTCCTGAAGCATCCGGAAAAATATATTGACCTTCAAAAATATAATGGCCCTCGGGAGTATCTCGAAAAAGCCTGAAATTGGAAAAAACCTGAAATCCTGGAGGAGCAGGTAAGAAAGAGCAGGTAAGAAAGAGCAGGTAAGAAAGAGCAGGTAAGAAAGAGCAGGTAAGAAAGAGCAGGTAAGAAAGAGCAGATAAACACAGGACGCTGTTCATTTCAATCTAAGGAGATAAAACATGATAATCCAGAAGTATGATGATTCAAGACAGGAAGAAGTTCGCGACGTCGTCCTGGAAGTCCTGCTTGAACACGGCTTTGAGTACGACAGGCTTAAAGATTCTGACCTGAAGGACATTAACGGTTACTATTTTGCAAAAGGAGGCACCTTTTTTGTAGGCCTGGACAACGATAAGGTGGTGGGTACTGCAGGGGTCCGTAAACTCAATGGAAACCTCTGCGAAATCAGGCGCATCTACCTTAAAAAGGGCTTCAGGGGAAAAGGTAATGGAGAAAAACTTTTTCTGGCTGCTATGGATTTTGCCGAGAAAAACTGTTCGGGGGCCGTGCTTAAAACCGATTCAACCCTTAAAAAAGCGAGAGGCATGTATCTCAAGCACGGTTTTACTTTCGTAAAAGAGGAAGAAGGATACCTGTACTATGAGAAACGGTTTTAACAGAAACGGTTTTAACAAAAACGGTTTTAACAGAAACGGTTTTTTTATCAACCGTTTTACAGAAACCATTTTTTTATCAACCGTTTTACAGAAACCATTTTTTTTATCAACCGTTTTACAGAAACCATTTTACTTAAGAAATTGAGTTTTATTTTCCCGGGAAACTGCAGGTTCCGCCCTCTCTTTTCTCAAGAGCCTGAAGATATTCAAGCACAGCAAGTACAAAAGCTGAGTGAGACCAGGCAAGCGGCAGGACTGAAATGGATCTGCCTTTATCGTCCACCTGTTCTGACATAAGGCCTGTGGGGTGAGTATGAGCTGCGCACCACTCCAGAAGCTCAAGGGCTCTTTCCAGGTTTCCGGTTGCGGAGTGCCACTGAGACAGCCAGAGAGTACAGATAATCCAGCTGTTCATGTAGCCGTAGTAACTGTCATGGAGATATCGGGCGATTCCGCCTGAGGGGCGCAGAAGTTCACGTTCGATGGCTTCCATTGTCCGGACAACCTTCGGGTCATCTGGCGGGAGGAGCCCGAAATACCAGACCGCAAACACCGAGGAATCAAGAGTAGGGTCGTCGAGGGAACGCCGGAACCGCTTGAGTTTATTATCATAAAGCCTCTCGAGGATTGCCTGTTTAATGCGGTTTGCTGCTTCCCCCCAGACTTCTGCATTGTCATAATCTCCAAGGGAACGGGAGAGTTCACATGCCCCGTAGAGGCCGGCATAGACGGTGCATGCGCTGTAGGTATGCACACCTTTTCGCTCTTCCCAGAGGTCAAAGCTCGAAATGGGAAGCCCGGTTTCCCTGTCCAGGGCTTTTGTAAGGTAATTGGCTGCGGGAAGGACAAGCCCTCTGTAATACCTGCCTGTAGTCCAGACACTCCTTGCAAGCTCCCAGTTGTTGTAGAGGGCATAGAGGGGAAGCCCGGTTTCATCAATCTGGACCATGGGCACGGGATGCCAGGTGCTCCCGAAATCTCCTGCGGGGGTATACTTGTGAAGGAAGTTGCCTCTATGTGTGATTGTCCTGGAGAAAAACTCAAATATCTCCGTACTCAGGTGATGGTACCTCGCTCTGTCGAGCGCAAGGCAGACCCAGGCTGCGTCTCTGGGCCAGCAGTAGGAGTAGAGGTCTGCCCCAAACTGCTTGATATCCGAGTCACAGGACGCTATCACCGAACCTGTAATATCCATGTGGGCAACAACTGCAAGGAGGCTGCGGTAAAAGCACTTTGAGACTCTTTCCGGAAGTTGCGGCATCCAGGCAAACTCCGGAAGGACGGAAGCCCTCTCGACAAAAGAGTTCCAGAAATTGAAGCTGTGGTGGAAAAGAGCGCTTCTTCCTGCTGCCTTTACTCTTTTATGAATCTTGAGCACATTGCAGTACTTTTTTCCAAAAACGACCCAGAAATGAACCCTTGTTGACTCTCCGGCTTTCAGTTCAGGCAAGGTCCAGCCAAGAGTTGAATCTACAGAGCCGTGGGCTACGGGGTTTCCACTGAGACTTGCATCATCTTCCATGTCTTTCCAGGTGCCTTCAAGCCCTTTCCACTCCGCAGTCCCTACCGCATGCTGGTCAAAGGGAGGGTCACTCGCATGCAGGAAATAACGATCGCGCTTGTAATGGATAAGGGTCTGTTTATCAATTACAGCGGTTTCTCCGATCTTGTTTTCAAGGATCCGGTAGTTCTGGTTGGAAAAAAGACGCAGGTGCTTGGGAGAATTCGAGATATTTTTGATTTCATAGGTCCTGTAAAAAATGTTCACCGACGGATGGACAGCCTCCCAGACCGTAACCTGGAGCCCGAGCTCAGGGTTTTCGAATACTGTTTCCCCTATATTTGAAACAACTTCTCTGCAGATTTCAGGCGTATTTTCATTAGCCGCCTCTTCTTTTTCTGCCCCGGGCTCCTCCCGCGTTCCTGAGAGATCAAAAACCCTGCTACAGAAATTTTCTTTGAAATCTGATTTGTACCGCTGCCGGATCTTCCAGTTTTCAAGCCAGCTACAGTAAAGGGAGTCAAGGTCGCATACACCGACCCTTATAGAGTTCCCGTGATTCTCAAGCCCTACATATGGGAAATAGACATCCCTTATAGTCCCTTTCTCATCTTCACAAATCAGGATTTTTCCATTTCCGAAAATCAGCGGCCTAATTTAGGACACCTCCGACTCGATATTCTGCTATTTCGCATTCTATTCTGTACTCTTCTTAGATCAGGTTCTATCATGGGAAATCAAAACAAAAATGAAAAATCAAAGCAAACCGGTTGAACCATTTTTTAAATTCTGCTGGTGTTCTGGACATGCTCTGGGTTTAAGTTCGAAAAGTGCAGGATGTGTCTCAGATGACCAGAGAAATCGAATCTATTATTGAACTTAAGTCCTTATAAGAATTGAATATATCGCTGAAATATTTAAGGGGAAGAAAAGATCTGTGAGAATAACAACTTTATCCTTAAAATCTATCATCCTCAGGCGCGACAGAGTAAAATAGTTTGGATTCATAATATAAAGATAGAAAAAACATACATTTGCTGCATACGATTTTTATAAATATTGTGTGACCAGCCCGTTGAAATTAATTTAATTTCTTGTTAAAGATATATATAAAATTCATACGAAAGTTTATATTTAGTTGTGTTCTTGATAGTATGGCTTATAAAAACGAAGTCTTTAAAGAAAGTATCCACATACAAAAATGTGCGTGTCTACTATGGTTTACGTAAAAAAAATATGTCCCGTTTGCGGGAACGAATTCTTTGTCCTCAAGAGTGCCGAGGAAAAGGCAGTATACTGTACTCTGGCGTGCCTGACAACAGCTCAGGATAAGTTTGAACGCCGAGGCAAAGCCTTCCCGGGCTTTAGCTAAGCATTCTTATTTCAGACAAAAGAAGCAAAGAAACTGAAAGGGAAAACACCCGCAAGAAGGGAACGTTTTTCCGTCCTTATTTATTTTTAAAAGCTTTTATTTTCCAGCGACTTTTCTTGCGATCTGAGTTACATGTCTGCCCTGATAACGGGCCATTGCAAGTTCATTTTCTGAAGGCTGGCGGCTTCCGCCATGTCCGGCAATTGTTGAAGCTCCATATGGGCTGCCACCTGTAATTTCATCCATTCGTGTCTGCCTTTTTTCAGCATATGGAAGCCCTACAATTATCATTCCAAGGTGAAGCAAGGTAACATGAAATGTGAGGATTGTGGATTCCTGCCCCCCATGCTGAGTTCCACTGGAAGTAAAAACACTTCCTACCTTTCCCACAAAAGCATCCCGGCTCCACAGCCCTCCAACACCGTCAAGGACTGCACGCATCTGAGCTGCCATATTTCCGTAACGCGTAGGAGTTCCGAATATCAATGCATCGGCTCCAGCCAGTACATCTTCATGCATTTCCCGGTTCAGGACAGGGATATTGGCAAAAAGCTTTTTCGTTTCTATTGCCCCCATCTTTTCCAGGACTTTATCCGGAAGGGTTTCAGGCACCTGGTAAATCCCTACCTCAGCCCCTTCAACCTCCCTTGCTCCAGCAGCAACAGCTTCTGCCATCCTGTAGACGTGCCCGTACATACTGTAGAATATTATATTTACCTTAACCATTCGATCCCTCTGTCAAAACCAATTAAAGATATCACCAGACTGTTTGAATTCCAGATATCAAGCGTTTTTGTATTCCAAAATGTGCTTATATGATCCGTAAGTTCTGGAAAACTCCAAACTCCCCACTTAAAAAGAGTTTTCTGATAGATTATATAGCTTGTTAACAGAAGCTATAGCTTGTTAATAGAAGTCCGGGTCCTTTTCTTTGCTTTATGTTCCAGCTCCTCCGATCCCCCTGTTCAAACGGCACTACAGGAAATATGCTTTGATAATCTCTTCTTGAAAACTGTGAAGTATCAAAATAGTTATTAGGAGATATGCTGTATTAGCTGGGCATGCCCTCTCTTTCTATCGTAATGCCTTCCATGAATGAGGAAGAAACTATCCGTATTTGCATACAGAAAGCTCAGTCTATATTCAAAAAATATGGTATAGAGGGAGAAATAATCGTTGCTGACAATTCTTCGGATAAAACCGCTGAGATTGCAGCATCCATGGGTGCAAAGGTCATAGGCCCGATAAAAGGGTACGGGAATGCTTACCTCAAAGGGCTGGCTGAAGCGAAGGGTGATTATATTGCCATTGCCGATGCAGACAACACATATGACCTCCTTGAGCTGGATAAATTTCTGGACCCCCTTATGGCAGGAGACGCAGATTTCATAATGGGTTCCCGGCTTAAGGGTGAAATCAAAAAAGGAGCTATGCCCTGGCTGCACCAGTATATTGGCAACCCTATCCTGACCGGCATGCTCAATTTTCTGTTCAAAACAAAAATTTCGGATGCACACTGCGGGATGAGGGCTTTTACTAAAGAAGCCCTCGAAAAAATGGACCTTAAAACTCATGGCATGGAACTTGCGTCCGAAATGATAATTGAAGCTGCAAAAAGCGGACTGAGGATCAAAGAAGTTCCCATAACCTATTACTCACGCAAAGCCCCCTCCAAACTGCGCTCTTTCCAGGACGGCTGGAGACATGTCCGTTTCATGATGTTATACCGGCCAGCCCCTTTCCTTTATCTGCCCGGGGCTTTTGTGTTTATACTGGGTTTTCTCATAACGACTTCCCTTCTTCTCACGGGAAATGCTGCATATAACCGGCTGCACTCCTTTATTTTGGGCAGCGTGCTCTTAATCATTGGAGGGCAAATCCTTGCCACTGGCGGGTATATGAAAACCTATGGCCTGATCCACGGCATGTACAGGGATAACAGGAAAGGTAAGAAGTTGCTGAGCTACCATTCCCTTGAAAAAGAACTGCTTGGAGGCTCACTTATCCTGGGTTCAAGCCTTATTATCGGGCTGAAAGTCGCCTATACATGGGCCAGTTCAGGATATGGTTCCCTTGAAGAAATAGAATCCGCAGTTATTTCAATGGTGCTTGCAGCAGTTGGGCTCCAGCTGATCTTTTCTGCAATCTTTGTAAGCGTAATGCTCCTGGAAGTTGATACAGACTGGTAAGGTGATGCAATGAAAATAGCCTTCGTATACGATGCTGTATATCCCTGGATCAAAGGGGGTGCAGAAATGCGCATTCATGAACTGGGGATGCGGCTTTCTTCAAAGGGGCACGATGTGCACCTTTGCTAAGGAGTGAATTGAATGTACACTAATTCGTCCTTAATTTAAATTTAAAGATTTAGTTCCCTAATTTGGAACCGATGCACTAGTGTCGCGTCAATCCTCAAGGATTAAATGATTCAGAATAGTTGTAATCGATTATATCCGACATTTTACTGCTGATGCGACCCTAGTTTCTTCTGATTGTGTTATTTTTTTCTGCTGCATATTCTATCTCCCGGCACTTATCGAAGCATAAATGCAGCCAGAGTCTATCCGAATAGTCTGAATAGTATAACTTATATATACATCGAAACTTATTAACCAGAAAACCTATGTAAACGTCTTAAACCAGCTCGTGCAATCTGAGCTGATTTACTTTGACTAATCTACTAACAACTCTTCAAGCTTACTATTTCAAGCTTATTAAGACTCAATTCATTGTCAGGACTTTATTTCGTCGAGCTCTATCTAACACGATTCTTCAGCTTGAATGAATCATAATTATATTTATTGAACCTTAATGGTGAGGACAACTTGGTTTCAGAGGTATTAAAAAAGCAAATAGACCGGTTCCTGCTGGCTTTCGGTTTTTCCCTTATGTTCGGGATAATGATTCTTGGACAGGATTTCAGGCAGGCTGTAGGAGAAGCAGTAGGGGCTTTAATGGACCCTGTGCTCATGCTGGTCGGACAGGAGAACTTCCACCTGGTTCTTTTAATTATGGCTGCTATCACTGCCATCTACGCATCCCTTATCCAGAAGTACACCATCGACTGGGAACTCATGAGGAACACTCAGGAGCGCATGAAGGTTTTTCAGAAAGAGTTTCGGGAGGCACAGCTTTCCCAGAATACCTATATGCTGAAAAAACTTGAAGACCAGCGCAAGGATATGATGGAAGATCAGATGAAGATGTCAAAGCAGCAGTTCAAGCCCATGGCTTATATCAGTATTATCTCCCTGCCTCTCTTCATGTGGGCTTACTATTACATTAGCGGGCACGGAGCTGCCACCATGGTCTTTCCCTTCTGGGGCGAACAACTGCTTACTTCAAAGGCTTTTGGTCCTTTCCAGCACTGGATCTACTGGTACTTTATCTCCTCTCTCGGGGTCAGCCAGCTTATCCGGAAGGCGCTGAATATCGGTGGGGTCTGATGCAGATCACAGTGAGTGGGCTTCCCGGGAGCGGGACAACAACCCTCTCCAGGCTCCTGTCTGAATACTATGAGCTTGAGCTGATTTCCTCTGGTGAAATCTTCAGGAAGATGGCAAGGGGGAGAGGAATGAGCCTGTCTGAGTTCGGTGCCATGGCTGAAAAAGATCCCTCCATTGATCTTGATATCGATAAAAACCAGAAATCCATTATCCATACCCAGGACAACATCATTCTCGAAAGCCGGCTTGCAGGCCATATGGCTGAAGGTGTACCCAATGTGCTTAAAATCTGGATAAAAGCCCCACTACTGACAAGGGTTAAGCGTATCCAGAGGCGTGAGAAATCAATCTCCTTTGATGAAGAACTGGGAAAAACGGTTGAAAGGGAAAAATCCGAAGCCCTTCGTTATAAGAACTATTACGGCATTGATATTGCAGATCTATCAATCTACGACATTGTTATCGATTCTGAAAAATGGAACCAGTACCAGACTCTTGATATCCTCAGGGTCGCTATTGACTCTCTTGTCGGACCGGAGTGATTTTTCACCAGCCCTCCGATTTACCGAGGTAGAGTTTTTATATCAAGCGTAGGGTTTTATCTGCCGAACCCTGATATTATGGATACCATATCTATACGGGACATTTATGTTGCTACTGATGCCTGATGTTGCTGCTGATGCCTGATGTTGCTACTGGATATCTTACCTCTATATATGCCTGTTAACTCTCTGCGCCCGTTATGAAGGTTGCCTTACATTGATTGTCTCCATAGGGCATAACTATCTTTGCTGTAAATTCTTTACTGGAAATTACCTGTACTTTCTCGATACCTCATATTTACTACAGGTGTTTTAGATTTACTTGAATAACTCAGATTTAAAGAGTATCTCAGATTTAAAGAGTATTTCATATCTTTACACATTACCTATTTGAATCCATAACCACAACCCAGGAGTTTTGAAAAACCATGTCATCCGCCGGCAAACTGCCCGCAGAAGTTGAAAGAACCCTTGTCCGAAAGTCCGGCGCCTGGACAAATCCATCCTATGGCTGTTATCCGGAAAAGCGCCCTATCCTTGAATATATCGAAAAAGGAGTGGTGAATATTGACAAGCCCAGTGGACCTACAAGCCACGAAGTTGCAGCCTGGGTAAAAGCCATACTTGGTGTGAATACGGCAGGACATGCAGGTTCTCTTGATCCGAAGGTTACAGGGCTTTTGCCTACCTTACTGGGAAAAGCTACAAAAGCCGTGCCTGCCCTGCGTCTCTCAGGAAAAGAGTATATCTGCCATCTGAAGCTTCACCGGGCTATGCCTCCAAAGCTGGTTCGCCAGGTCTGCGAGGAATTTACAGGCCCCATTTACCAGATGCCTCCTATAAAATCAGCTGTTAAACGTGTTATGAGAGTAAGGACAATCTATTACCTGGAAGTGCTTGAAATTGAGGGCACGTCCGTACTCCTCCGCGTTGGGTGTGAGGCAGGGACTTATATCAGGAAACTCTGCCATGACATCGGGCTTGCTCTGGGCTGCAGAGGGCATATGCAGGGACTCCGCAGGACTAAAGCAGGGCCGTTTACGGAAAAAACCATTGTCACTCTCCATGAACTGAAAGACGCTTATGTGTTATGGAAGGAAGAGGGCGATGAGTCCGAACTGAGAAGGGTTATCCGACCAATGGAATCTGCCGTATCCCACCTTCCCAAAATTATCCTGCGGGACAGTGCAGTGGATGCGGTTTGTTCAGGCGCTTCCCTGGCAGTCCCTGGCATCACAAGTCTGGACTCCAATCTGACTAAAGGGGAACTTGCAGGGCTCTTTACCTTAAAAGGGGAATTTGTGGCTCTTGCAAAGGCTGAAATGAACACTGAAGAGATCCTCAAAGCTTCTGCCGGTATTGCAGCTTCTCCTATCCGCATACTTATGAACGCAGGAACTTATCCAAAAGGCTGGGCTAAAAAAGAGGAGCGTGTTCAGCTCTAACCTTTTAAATTCTTTTTTCCGTATACATTCCTAGAATAAGATTTATATACCACTATTCCGTTATGGTATAAGTCGTATCATAAGCTCTGTGCCGAGGTAGTCTAGTGGTAGGGCGCAAGCCTGGAAAGCTTGTGGGGCTTAGCCCCTCGGGAGTTCGAATCTCCCCCTCGGCGTCAGATTTTTCTCATTCTGATGTTTTTACAAATTTTTCAGTATTTCTTTAAAGATTTCTTATACTACTTCGACTTTCTTGTTCTACTCTACTATTCCTATGCTTTTTCTATCGATTTCTGTGCTTTTTCTATTAAACACGATTTCTGTACTATTCTGTGATGTTGTTTTTCTATATTTTTCTTTCACGTCTTTTCTTTATTCAGTAAATTTCCCATTATCATCTTTCAGTTCTTCCGAAAATTCACTTTCAGTGGGGGGCGGGCGCAGATATCCTTATATACTGGCAGTTGCATGTAAAAGAACTCATCAGTATATGCTGTAAAGAAGCTCCTTTAGAGAGCTGCTCCTGAGTTTTTCGTGTATTCTTTTAGGGTATTCGATCAGGGGCTACAGGATGCTGTATGCACTCCAATGGAGGAAGTATATGGTTGAAGCAAAAAATAACGAAGAACTAAGGCATCTTGTTCGGATTATGAATACCGACCTGAAGGGCGCAAAGCCCGTACAGTATGCTCTTACAGGTCTTCCCGGAATCGGGAGGCGTACTGCAATACTCATTGCAAAGGGCGCAGGGGTAAATCCTTTTGCTATACTTGGATATCTTCCGGATGAAGACGTAGCCAAACTCGACACTGCAATCGGAAGTTTTGAGGATCTCGTCCCTACCTGGATGCTTAACAGGCAGAATGACCTGGCCACCGGAGAAAACAAGCACCTGCTCGGAACAGATATCGTACTGACTTTCAGGGAAGACATTAACAACCTGAAGAAGGTCCGTGCCTACAGAGGTCTCAGGCACGAGAGAGGCCTTAAGGTCAGAGGACAGAGGACAAAATCCACAGGCCGCCGCGGATCAACTGTCGGTGTGAGCAGGAAGAAGTAATTTTTCGTTAAGGTGATTTGAAATGGCATATCCAGGTAAAAAAAGTAAAAGTTACGAGACTCCCAGGCACCCATGGCAGGAAGCCAGGATGGCTGCTGAAGTCCAGCTTGTGAAGGCATACGGCCTCAGAAACAAGAAAGAAGTCTGGAAAGCAGCTAGTATGCTCAGGATGTACAGATCCGAAGCCCGAAACCTGCTTGCAAACGTCGCTGGCGGTCAGGAAGGCGGACTTGAAGGTCACCTGAAGACTCAGTCCGAAGAAATTCTTGCCAAGCTCATTCGTTACGGTATTATCAAATCGGACGCTAACATTGACGATATTCTTTCTTTAAAGACTGAAAATATTCTTGAAAGGAGACTCCAGACCCAGGTTCTCCGTCTCGGGCTTTCCAGGACAGTTGTCCAGGCACGCCAGTTCATCACTCACGGCCACATTGCAATTAACGGAAGAAAAGCTACAATTCCGGGAATGCTGGTCTCAAAGGAGGACGAGATGCATATCGAGTACTATGGGAACTCCCCTCTCATGAGTGAAGCCCACCCTGAAAGACCTGTCCAGGTAGCATCCTACCTTGCAGACAGCGCAACAACCCTTAAGGCTGCCGCTGAGGCAAAGCAGGCAAGAGAAAGACCTCCCGAAAGGAGAGGCGGTCCAGGTGGAAAGAAGAAGAGAGGAGGGAGGAGATAAACATGGCAGACATGAAATGGGCTGTGGCCCACATCAAATCCTCATTTAACAACACGATCATTACGATAACTGACATCACTGGGGCTGAAACTATTGCAAAGTCCTCTGGTGGTATGGTCGTAAAGGCTGCAAGGGACGAAAGCTCTCCTTATACTGCCATGCAGATGGCTGGCCAGCTTGCTGACCAACTCAGGGACAAGGGCATCCACGGCATCCACATCCAGGTAAGAGCTCCCGGAGGAAACAAGCAGAGAAGCCCCGGACCCGGTGCACAGGCTGCAATCAGGGCTTTTGCAAGAGCAGGAATCCGCATTGGCAGGATTGAAGATGTTACTCCTGTCCCGCACGACGGCACCCGTCCTAAAGGCGGAAGGCGTGTATAAAGAGAATTATTCAGAGAATTCTTCAAAATTCTCTTTTTTTAAGGTATTCAAAATTAAGGGGAATTAAGGTATATGACGATGGAAGTAGACATTCTGGAGTTATCGGACAGATCTGCAAAGTTTGTGCTGTCCAGGGTAAGCACGGCGTTTGCTAACGGCATCCGGCGTGCCATGGTCGCTGATGTACCCACTCTTGCAATCGAGTATGTAAACCTTTACGACAACACCTCCGTACTCTATGATGAACAGCTGGCTCTCCGTCTCTCCTTAATACCGCTTGTAACGGATATAGAGACGTACAGGCCTCAGGCTGAGTGCGACGTCTGCGAAGGAGAAGGTTGCCCCGCCTGCGAGGTCTCCCTGACCCTCAGTGCAGAAGGCCCTGGAATCGTTCATTCGCGGGACCTTATCTCCGCTGATCCCAAGATCCAGCCAGCAGATCCGAATGTACCGATTGTTGAGCTGAAAAAGGGACAGAAGCTTGTGCTCGAGGCCATTGCCCATATGGGCTACGGTAGAGACAGCGTTAGATGGCAGGCAGGCGTTGCATGCGGCTACAAAAACGTGCCTGTTATAACCATTGAAAACTGCGATGCCTGCGGGCACTGTGCAGCAGAATGTCCTAAGGACATTATCAAGGTTGAAGAGGCCGGAGCAAAGATTGCCGAGGATGACGTCATAAGGTGTTCCCTCTGCAGGCTCTGTGAGAAGGTCTGTGACATCAATGCGATAAAGGTGAACTATGATGAGAGCGCTTTTGTTTTCACCATGGAGTCCGATGGTTCATATACAGCTAAAGACCTTGTCCTTAACGCCGCACATGTGGTTAAAGGCAAAGCCGAAGGCCTGATGACAATTCTGGACCAGCTCTGAATCCCGGTTTAGCCCGGGTTCAAGCACCATTTTTCCGACCGTATTCTGGCCTGAAAACCCTCATTACAGGGGCTTTCCTGCGCCCGGATACTTCAGGAATTATTCCGTTTACTGCGGGATCTTTCAACAATTATTGCCAGTGCCCCTCACGGCTCGAAACGTTTATATATTATCCATGATATTGTGAGGAAGTGCAAGGCGTAAAGCGCGCCGGAATTTAACAGGAAACAAGATGCGAGGGTTGCCCAGCCAGGTCAAAGGCGCTAGGTTGAGGGCCTAGTCTTGTAGGAGTTCGTGGGTTCGAATCCCATCCCTCGCACCAAATTTCTTAATATTATTAACTTTAAATTCAATACGCTTTTACATAAAAAAAATTATAATAAAGTTCTTTAAGCCAAAAATTCTTTAAGCCTATTCATTTGCTACATCTAAATGCGAGGGTTGCCCAGCCAGGTCAAAGGCGCTAGGTTGAGGGCCTAGTCTTGTAGGAGTTCGTGGGTTCGAATCCCATCCCTCGCACTATAAAACTTTTTTTAATGGCAATTGGGATACACAGGTCTTAAATCGTTAATAGGATCTTCTTAAAATATATGGGAAAAACCCGTGTTTCTGCCATGATTGCCTACTATTCAGTTCATTGGGTTTGATATTGTAAAGGCATTATTTCTTCATCTTTTCCTATACTCTCGAACCATCTCTACGTACTCAGCCGCATTTTCTTTTATAGCCTCAACCTCTGCCTCGTTTGTCTCCCTTTTTACCGTCCCGGGGACTCCGATAATAAGGCTGTTAGCCGGGAACTTCTTTCCCTGGGGCACAAGCGCATTTGCTCCTACGATTGAGTTTTTTCCTATCTCAGCTCCGTTCAGCACAGTTGAGTTCATGCCGATGAGTACATTATCTTCTATCTTGCACCCGTGAAGCACAGCCCCGTGCCCTACTGACACATTATCTCCAACCTGGACTCCGTTTTCGGGGTCTGCATGAATCACCACGCCGTCCTGGATACTTGTCCTGTTTCCTATCTTTATTTTGTTCTGATCTCCCCGAAGCACTGCATTGAACCATATGCTTGAAAAATCCCCAACCTCAACATCCCCTATTAAGTCTGCAGAATCCGCAACAAAAGCCGTTTCGGAGATTTTCGGGCTTTTGCCTTTAAAATCCATTATCATCTTTATCCTCCGCTTTTCAAGGTGCTATTTTTCTTTATTTATCTTATGTATCGGCATTGTTTATGTCGGTTTTCGATTTTAGCTCCTGCTATGCGTGGAGTCTTCTTTCTACAATTCTCAAAAATATCTCCGGGTTCAAACCTCATAACGTTTCAGATTGCATAACGATACACAAGGTATGCGATGACAATTATTGTCAGGACGGGACGGAAGTTCGGGGTCAATTCCTTGTAGCCTGTATTCCTTCTTTCAGGCTTCTGTCGCTTAAGCATGTGGCCTATTATTGAACTGATTGAAGGGTTTGTCAAATGTTCCTTTTTCCGGTATCTGACCATGAGCTTAAAGTGTGTCACTGTCACAATAAAGGCCAGGACGAAAATTGCAAAGCCGGCGATTTGGAGGTATCCTGCATAATCCAGTAGTGTTCCAATGGCCAAAAAAGAAACAAAATATACCGGGATTGAGCGTAACAGTTCTTCTACCACAATGGGATCCCATTTCAAACCTTAGCTCCTTCTTCTCCTCTCAGTATATGTTTTTTTGTTACGTGCTTACTTTTGCTCACGACTTTAAAAATGTTGCGTTTCCCGAATTTCGTTTCGGCACCCGAATTGCGCCTCGGGAGTACGCGGTCCTTTTCGCTGCGCTCAAGAGGACTAATTGATGATTTTTAGTAGTGAACTTCACTTGCTCAAGCGGACTAAATTACAGATCTTTCGGACCCATTCATCCATATTCGCTATTCTGGGTCGTTCCTGTCACGCTCGACGCAGGAGAGCGGTCTTATAAAAAAAAGAGAAAAGCCAGAACGTAAAGAGATCAACTGGTCTGGTAAAGGACTAACGAGACACCAGCAGGAAACAAACAGGTAAAAGCAACCGAAAAATATCGGCTGTCTTCTGATCTGAATCAACAGACTCTGGGGATCGGGTCTCCAGCCGGCACGTCCACATAACGCATGCCTCCGAAGCGATTTCTCAGGATTACTTCTCCTTTGTTGTCTGCAGTAACCTCTCCGATAAGGGCTGCCTCTTTGCCGTAGGGGTGCTGCCTGAGGATGGAGAGCACTTCTTCTTCGAATCCGGCTTTGACTCCGATGACGGCTTTTCCTTCGTTTGCAACTTCGAGGGGGTCAAGACCCAGCATTTCGCAGGCTGCTGTGACTGCGGGCTTGAAGGGGATCAGGTCTTCTTCGAGGAGGATCCCTGTTCCGGCTTTTGCTGCCATTTCGTTGAGGGCGTTTGCAAGCCCTCCGCGGGTCGGATCTTTCATAGCTGTAATTACCGGTTCCCCTTCCTGCGTCCGGAGTTTCAGGATTGGTTCTATGAGTTTCCAGAGGGGCGCGGAGTCCGAGACAAGGTCGGTATCGAAGTCAAAACCTTCCCTGTGAGCCATAAGAGAGATCCCGTGGTCGCCGATCGTGCCTGTGACAAGGAGCCGGTCTCCTGGCTTCAGTCCCGAATCCCTTACAGGGCTGTCCGTTATGCCGAGGCCTGCTGTGTTCAGGATGATTGAGTCAAGGGCAGTTTTTTCCACGGTTTTTGTGTCGCCTGTAATTATAGGGACTCCAACTTCCGCAGCAGTTTTGTCCATTGTTTTGATTATCTCTTCAAACTCATGAATTGGAAAACCTTCAGGGACTATGACTGCGCAGGTAAGGGCAAGGGGCTTTGCTCCCATCACCGTGAGATCGTTGATGGTGCCTGAAACTGCCAGACGTCCTATATTGGTGTCCGGGAAGAAAGCAGGGGTTATCACGTGGCTGTCCGTTGTCAGCACAAGTTCGGAAGCGGGGTTAAAGTTCTCAAGTCTGACCGTAGACCCGTCATCAAGGCTTTCAAGGCCTATTGAGCCTGCGCTTTTGTTGCGGAAGTTTTTAAGGATAATCTCCCCTATAAGCTCCTGCATTACCTCTCCGCCTGCACCGTGTTCCAGGGAAATGGCATTTGCTTTCATATCCGGTCTCCTTTTACTTTTATCCGCGTTTAAACCGCTTTGAATTGCTTTACTTTCTCTGAGCTTCCTGTGCTCTTCCGATTCCAAGTTCAATAAAGCTTATCCAGGTCTCAAGGCTCTCCCAGTCGTGCTTTGAAGTAAGGATGACCGGCACATCAGGGTTTAAGGAAAGGATGTCATCCCTCATTTTCTCGGCGTCAACGTCAACTGCATGTGCAATGTCAACCTTGTTTATGACTGCAAGTTCTGCAGTTTTGAAAATCATAGGATGCTTGAGGATGATATCGTCTCCTTCAGTGACGCTCACCACAACCACCCTGAGATGTTCTCCAAGCTTGAAGTCCACAGGGCAGATCAGATTGCCCACATTTTCAATAATAAGGAGATCCGTATTGTCAAGGTCGATCTCATCGAGGGCTTTCTCCACCAGTTTTGCGTCCAGGTGGCATTCCTTTCCAGTGTTTACAGGGATTGTCTGCACCCCGAGTTTCCTGAAACGTGAGGCATCCATCTCTGCGATGACGTCACCTGCGATTACCACTGTTCTGTACTTTTCTTTGAGGTACCTGACTGCCTCTTCGATCAGAGTGGTCTTTCCTGACCCGATGGCTCCCATAACGTTGACTGAGAAGACTCCGTGTTTGTCAAGGGCCGTCTTGTTTTTTTCGGCAATCTTATCATTTGCCTTGAACACATCGTGTCCCATGTGGATTACATGCATTAACATAAACATCACTCGGGGTTGCTTGATTATCTCGATGAAAAAATCCGTTTGTTGTTTGTGAATTAAATTTTACGGATCAGGATTTCTGTTTAGGTAGGTATGTTTGAATGTTTAGGTAGTATGTTTGAATGAGAGTTGAAATGAGTATTTTTAAGTGACTATATTTGATAGACCTGCTACCTTTTACTACATTTATATATTTGTCTGCCTGGAGGTTCACTTTTCTACTTCTGTCTCAATATCAATGCTTTTTATAATCAGTTCTCTGCCCCCTGTGATGCGAGCATTTTTTCCGCATACAGGGCATTCAAGCGCTGCGATGTATTCCAGAAGTTCGCTTCGGAGTTCGCCATCCTTTCCTATCTGTGTTTCATCCACAGTGCCGGCGTATCCGCACTCGCATTCCAGGGAGGGTGGGATCATCTCTACAATGAACTCCGCATTTTCAGCAATGCTCCCCTCGGCAATGGCCTTAAAACAGAAGCTCAGTTGCTCCGGATTTGTATGGGCAAGCCTCCCCATTTCCAGGATTACATGCCTGACTTCCTGGGCTTCGTGAGCTTCGGCAGTTGCTATTACCTGCTCAAAGATCTCACAGGCGATGGAATACTCATGCAAGCCTGCTTCCTCCTTCCCGCGAGTACCTGAACCAGTTGTAGCACATACCTTCCTGACTGACCATACAGGGTCCCGTCGGATTTTTCGGGGTGCAGTCTTTCCCGAAGTTGGGGCACTGGGATGGTTTTGCTTTCCCTGTGAGGATAGCTGCACAGATACAGCGCTTCTTATCCTTTTTCTCCGCTTTTGCCCTTATCTCTGCAAGGGAAGCAGAATAAAGGTCTTCATGCTTCTTTGAGGCGTCTTTTTCCTCATACTCTTTCCTGAGCACTAACCCCGAACCCTCTATATTTCCAATCCCCCTCCACTCGGACTCCGAGGTTTCGAATACTTCATTCATCATTTTCAGGGCTATTGTGTTCCCTTCTGGCTTTACGACCCTTGGATATCCATTGTCTACCCTTGAGACTCCTTTCTCTGCCTGTGCCAGGAGCAGGTTTATTCCGAGGAGGATATCTCTTGCCTCAAACCCGCTTACAACAACAGGAAAGCCTTCTTCTGCAAGAGGTTCGAAGGGCTTTGTCCCTATAATGGTTGCTACATGCCCGGGGGCAATAAAAGCATCAACTTCGGCATCGCTGGCAAGAAGTTCGACTGCTGGAGGGGTCTGTTTCTGGGAGGCAAGGAGGCTGAAGTTTTCGGGCGGATTTCTGAGAAGGGCAGCTGCATTAGCAGGGACCGTGGTCTCAAAGCCGACTCCGAAAAAGACCACTTCGAGCTCAGGTTTTTTGTTTGCAAGGGATACGGCATCATCAATGCTGTACACCATCCTTACGTCTGCTCCCTCAGACTTTGCATCCAGCAGGCTTTCTGCCGAACCAGGGACCCTCATCATATCCCCGAAAGTGACTACAGTTGCTCCACTCTTTGCAAGAGCAATCGCAATGTCAATGTCTTTTTCTGGAGTGACGCATACAGGGCATCCGGGACCGCTTATTACGTCTATATTCTGTGGGAGCACGCTTCTGAGCCCGTATTTTGCTATAGTCCTTTCGTGCGTACCGCAGACATGCATTACACGGAGTGAGATTCCGGAGGCTTGAATTCTTTCCAGAAGCTTTTTTTCAAGTTCAGGCATACTGGGTTTTAAAGAAGAATCCTCGTTTTTCATTTCACTCAGCGTCCGTTTCTTCGGAGGACCTCGTTTCAGAGATATCCGAATCTTCAAGGCCTGATATCTGCCTGAGGAGACGCATGGTTTCTTCACTCTCTTCTTTTGAGATTTCAGATATTGCGTACCCTACATGGACAAGGACATATTTCCCGAGCAGAGCCTCACTGGCACCTCCAAGCAGGTCCATGTTTACATCTCTGCATATCCCACCCATATCAACCGTGGCAGTGTTTTCATTGACGATGGCCTTGATTTTTCCAGGTATAGCTATACACATATTACCTCTACTGTTTTTCGTCCCTATTTTTCTTTTCAAAATCTGATAATTGCGAAATCTAATTATCAGTGAGAACAATATTTTTCGAACAATACTTTAAGAGGACTGGCCTTAATGCGATTACTCGCCATTTAAATTGATACTCAAATTCTCAAGGTTTAGTATGCTAGAATATGCTAGTGCTAGAATATGCCAGGAACTAAATCCCTGGGCTTTATAAAAGTAAGTATATTGGTGAATATTATTTTGCGCAATTGTATAGTTCTCTATTATATCTTTTTTGTTTTTAATTTTACCTTCAAATTGATACCTGTTTTTGCTCTTATTTTAGAGCCGACCTGGGAAATGCTTTTTACAATGTTCAATAACCTGTTTTGACTATTATTAAGGTTAATTTAATTCAAGATTTGTATTTAATCAAAGTTGTGCTGGCGAACTCCGCTGCAAGCAATGGGTATGTTCGCACCCCCGTTCCAAAGTCCATAAACGGAAACAATAACCCTAATACGACTTAGTTCGAGCAGAAGTTAACAAACAAAAAATGGAATCGATAAATCGTATTATCACTAACGGTTCTCGGGGAAGTTTTCCATCCCCGCAGCAAGCTGCTGGGTATTCGACTGAAAACAAACTTCTTTTACCTCATTAATATATTTATTCTATAGTGTAAAAATCCTTAAATACTATTCCCTCATTGAAAACATTATTGGTATATTTATATACACATTTATATAATTATAGCAAATTTATATTCGAACTTTCTTTCGTACATATATTTTGGGTAAAAAACAAGATGTGGTAGAGATGAGTACTGGAATGAAAAATCTTATTCGTACACTGGATAGTTTAGATTTTTTAAAACTAGACCGGCGTACTTTCATGAAGGCTGTAGGCGTGCTTGGCGCAACTACATTTCTTGGCACCTATAAAACAGAGATCGCAAGTGCGCTTGAGTTTGCAGAGACAAAGATTATCTGGCTTCACGGTGCTGAGTGCACTGGCTGTTCCGAATCCATTTTAAACGGAGGCAATCCTGATATTGTCCAGGCAATCAGCAAACTCAATGTCAACATTGCTTACCATGAAACTCTTCTTGCCCAGCAGGGGCTATTTGTCGATGGCGAGCCTGTAAACACCTCTGAACTGAACTCCGAGCTTCTCGTTGACGAACTTATCGAAGAAGGCAACTATATCCTTGTCGTGGAAGGCGCAATTGCAAACGGTCCGGATGGCTCGGGGCGCTACTGCGTTATCGGGAACAGGACTTTCAAAGAGCTCTTTGCAAAAGCTGCAACACGTGCCAACGCTATCCTTGCAGTTGGAACCTGTGCTACTTATGGGGGAATTGCCTGCGCTGACAGCGCTGTTTCCCAGGTTACGGATTACAGGGGAGTGGCTTTCACAAAGGAAGATAGCTCAAAAGGCATGCTCACAGAGCTTGGGATCCACAAGCCCGTAATTAACATCCCTGGATGTCCTGCACACCCGGACTGGATTCTCCTTACCGTAGGTGCGATAATCCTTAACAAGATTAAGGTTCCCGAAGACCTGGAGACTATCCTTGACCAGTACGGAAGGCCCAAGGTCTTTTTCCCTCCCGACCACACAGTACATGAAAACTGCCCTCGCCGCGGCTACTATGACCGTGGAGAGTTCGATGAGCAGATTGGCGGAGAAAAGTGCCTCTGGAAATTAGGCTGCAAAGCTCCTTATTCTCACGCAGACTGCGCCATTCGCCGTTGGAATGGTTCCGTAAGTATGTGTACTCAGGCAGGTTCCCCCTGTATTGCCTGCGTTGAACCCGGCTTCCCTGACTCAGCAAGGCCTTTTTATGTTGAAGCTGAAGACAAGGGCGTGCTTCTTGGGGCAAATATTGACACATTATCCAAGGTTGCAGTCGGTGCTGCTACCGTAGCTGCAGGGGTACATGCTGTTCGGAGAATGAAAGGAGAGTGAGTAAAAAATGGTAAACGTTACAGTCGACCCCTTAACAAGAATTGAAGGTCACCTTCGCCTGTCCACTGAAGTAAATGCTGAGGGCGTTATAACTGATGCCCAGAGCTCCTGCCTCATGTTCAGAGGCTTTGAACGCATCCTGCAGAATCAAGACCCGAGGGATGCAGCCCTTCTTGTCCAGAGGATCTGCGGGGTATGTCCTACTTCTCATTCCCTCACAGCCGCCAACGCCCTTGACCAGCTCTTCGGTGTGGCTGATACAATTCCAAAAGATGCACTTGTAGCAAGGAACATTAACCAGGCTTTAAACTTCATTGCAAGCCATGCAACCCACATATACATACTCTGGGGCCCTGACCTTGCAAACCCTGCATACCGTGATGTCCTTACCCCTCTCGGGGAAACCGGAAACGCAGTCTGGAAAGAAATGGTCGGCAGATTTGCCCCGATCAGCTACAAGATCGATGGGGAATCCATGCCTGTAGGATCTTCCTACCTTGCAGCAATTCCTGAAAAGAAGCGCCTTCAGGAAGCAATTGCAGTAATCGGCGGAAAAATGCCCCACCAGGTTACATCCTATCCGGGCGGATATACCTACAAGCCAAACGTGGCAGATATTGGCAAGCTTTCCTCTTATTATCTTCAGGTCATGGACTTCGTTTCGAATTACACTTTGAAGGTTCCATTCGAGACCTGGATTGAAAACACTTACAATGCAAGCTCCCCTCAGAAGGCAGTAAGCTTCGTGGTTGAACACCTCAAAGGCCTTGTTGATAAATCCGTAGCCTCAAATGACTTCTCCAGGGAAGCAGGCTGGGGAGATGCAGAGTTTTATGCTGCCTTTGGTTCCGAACTTGTTGGAGAAGCTCTGCTTGGTCTTCCTGCAAGCCTTAAGCACGACAAAATCGGCGGATACAGCGACCCCTCAAAGATCGCCTTCCTTTCATACGGCGGGTTCTACAAACCTGAGAATGGGGACGGATACGATCCGAACAGCCCTGCAGGAGACCGCTTCCTGACTTCAGGTGTTGTGACCGGAAGCCTCGAATATCAGAATTTTGATGCAAGCAAGATTACTGAAAGCGTTGCTCACGCCTTCTATGATGACACAGCTGACCTCCACCCCTCAAAAGGTGAAACCAATCCGTTTACCGATCCTGAGGCAATCCGCTTTGACCAGGGCTCCGAGAGCAGGTACACCTGGAATAAGGCTCCGAGATATGACGGAACTCCCTGTGAGGTTGGGCCTCTTGCACGTATGCTTGCAGCTAAAGAGCCGCTCGTGACCGGGCTTGCTCTGGCCTTTAACGAGAAAGGTTACTCTGCAGCTAACGTTTACACAAGAATGATGGCTCGTATCCAGGAAACCGCAATTCTCGCAAACGAGCTCTTTAAGTGGGTAACTGTCGATTACGACCCTAACGGCAAGATTGCTGTTGACACCGACCTTTCAATGGCAAAGAATTCGGAAGGCATGGGTCTCTGGGAAGCTCCACGTGGTGCTCTCGGGCACTGGGTTTCCACTGACAGCAACTCTAAGGTTATCACCTACCAGCCTGTAGTTCCGAGCACCTGGAACCTCTCCCCGAGAGATGGTGCAGGCGTACCCGGTCCTCTTGAGCAGGCTCTGATTGGGGCAAAAATCAATGCCGTAGACAATGCTCTTGGTGTCAATTACACCAATCCTGTTAACATCCTCCATATCGGTAGGTCCTATGACCCGTGTGTTTCATGCGCAGTCCATACCATTGACCTAACCGGGAAAAACACTCCACGTACTTTGAGAATAGTATAAGGAGATGACCTATAAATGAAATCCAAAGACAACCCGATGGTTGTTGAGCGGTATACCGTCCTTGACAGGACGGCCCATACCATCCACGCTATTTCAATGCTGGTGCTCATCATTACCGGGTTAAAAATCTACGCAGGCTGGGACTTTATGAGTTTCCACAATGCCCGCGCCCTTCACATGATCACAGTTCCTGCTCTGCTTGCAGTGAACTGGATCCTTATTCCGTACAACATCTTCTCTTCAAGCGAAGGTGGGGTTCAGGAAAAAATTGCACATTTCATGGACCATTACGTCTTCGGTCCTGAAGATGCAAAGCGCCTGAAGGCAATAATCCTCAATTTCTTCGGAAAGGGTGAGTACCCCGCATTCACCATTTATGATGAGGTGTCGGGACACTATAAGACCAAACTTCACCCCTTAATGAAGATCCTTATTGTGCTCGAAGGCACCGCTATCTTCGTGATTGCCGTTTCAGGTATTGTCATTTACAGGCTTGACTGGGCACTCTTAGGCCTCCCTATAGGGTCATGGATCCTTACGGCAGGAGACATGGTTGCACCTGCTTTCAATATGTCTTCCCTGCAGTTTTACAGGGCTCTCCACCTGGTCATGACGTATTTTTTTGTATTTGAACTCGTTGTCCACGTGGGTATCCTTGAGTTTAACCCGCATGTCTGGAAGAATCACAAAGCAATCTTCTGGTCCGGAAAAGAGGACCTTTCAGATTCCCGTTACGCGGAAATCGTAAAACCCAAACCAAAACAACTTTCTGACAGTGAGATCTGGCACGAATCGTCCGATACGCCTTCTGAAGTCGTAAAAGATTAATGCCAGGGGAATTCCAAAGTCCGGGAAAAATGTAATATAGGCATAGAAAGCTGCTAGAAAAGAATGAAAAACAGATGTTCAACTTCGTAACGTGAAAATATGTCTATATTACATGCTCCTGTAAGGATCCTGGGCTGCGGAAGCCCACTAATGGGCGATGATGGCGTCGGCCTGAAAGTTATAGAAGTCCTTAAAAAAACGGAACTTGAAGGGCTTGAAGGCCTCGATATAGCAGATGCGGGGGTCTGCGGGCTTGACCTCCTGAACCTGCTTGACGATGCGAGAAAAGTCATAATAGTTGATGCAGTCCTTACAGGCAGCCGGACAGGTTCAGTACACCGCATCGAAGGCAGGGACCTGATAAAGGGCACTGAGCCGCACACACTGGTCTCGGTGCACGATCTCACAATTACCGATGTGTTGAGAATTGGAGAACAGGTGCAGTCCCTTCCGGAAATTGTGGTAATAGGAATAGAGATTGGAGAATTAGCTACTGAAATCTCCCGGGATATCAGTCCTGAAGTCCTTAAGGCTGTAGATGAAGCAATAAAGCTGATAAGGGAAGAAATCTCTGAGCTTATCTGAATTTTTTATTCTTCTTTCCGTTTTTTATAATTCTTCTTTCCGTTTTTGTTATTTTACTTCCTGGTTTCTTTTTCCTCAGTACCTTTCCTTTTATGAGAGCAAAATTCGATTATCAGAGTGTTTTCAGGAAAATATCAACTTATCAATAATGGAGTACTTATTTTTTGAGTTACTTTTTTATCAATTGGGTCTGCTATTAATGATATATTATCTACTATCTTTTGCACTAAATTATTCTATTTCTACATGAGGGGTGTGGAATGAGTGGGGAAGGGGATCTTGACAGGTTCAAGAATCTGGATTTCATGAAGATGGATAGGCGTACCTTTCTTAAAGCCGTTGGGGCTCTTGGTGCATCTTTTTTTTTGCAAACCTATAGAGGCGACATTGTACGAGCTCTGGAATTTGCGGAGACAAGGATTGTCTGGGTCCACGGCGGGGAATGTACCGGCTGTTCCATCTCTCTGTTGAATGGGGGTGAGCCTGATGTGCTTCAGGCCTTCTCTCGCCTTAACCTTAGGCTTGCGTACCACGAAGTCCTGCTCGGCCAGCAGGGTATTTACGTGGACGGAAAAATGGAAGGCACTTCTGAACTCAATTCCGAGATCCTTTTTGAAGAAGTGATTGCGGAAAAAGGGTACATTCTTGTTGCCGAAGGAGCAATTGCTAATGGGCCGAAAGGCACCGGCAAGTACTGTTTCCTGGGTGGGAATACCTACAAGGATATTTTCCGAAGGGCTGCGGAAAATGCTGCTTTCATCGTGGCTGTGGGGCAGTGTGCAACCAATGGCGGAGTTAATTCAGCAGACAGCGAGATCCGGGACCTTATGGACTTCAGGGGAGTTGCTTTCACCATGGAGGACCGGGATAGGGGAATCCTCACGGAATACGGGCTTGAAAAACCGGTAATCAATATCAACGGCTGTCCTCCCCATCCGGACTGGATGCTCCTTACTCTTGCCGCAGTTGTGCTCGGGAAAATTAAGGTCCCTGACGACCTCCCCTACGTGCTTGACGAATGGCTGCGTCCGAAGGTCTTTTTCCCTCCGGATCATGTCATCCATGACAACTGCCCGAGGAGGGGCTACTATGACAAAGGGGAGTTTGATACTGTGGTCAGCGGCCCGAAGTGCCTCTGGAAACTGGGGTGCAAGGCTCCATACACCCATGCGGACTGTGCTATACGCCGCTGGAACGGTTACCACAGTCTCTGCCCTCAGTCCGGGTCTCCCTGCATTTCATGTGTCTCTCCGGGTTTTCCTGAGAGTTCACGCCCCTTCTTCCAGGAAATTGAAGATGTTGGGATTGTAGGCACCAATATTGGTACCGTCGCAAAAGTTGCCATCGGGGCTTCCCTGCTTGCGGCAGGCGCCCATGCAGTCCGGAGAATTGCCATAAAAGAAAAGCCTGAAGAAAAGGGAAAACAGCCTGAAGAAAGGGAAGAAAAAAGCGAGGGGGACGAAAAAAGTGAGGCTGCAAAAAAAGATCAGGGGGATGAGTAAATGGTCGAGGTTACGGTTGATCAGCTTACCAGGATTGAAGGGCACTACCGGATTACTACCCAGGTCAATGAGGAAGGGATAGTTACCGAAGCCCAGAGTATGGGGCTCATGCTCAGGGGCTTTGAACGCTTCCTCCAGAACCAGGATCCCAGGGATGCTGCCCTCCTTACCCAGAGGATCTGCGGGGTCTGCCCGACTACCCACTCCATTGCAGCGGCAAATGCCCTTGACCAGCTCTTCGGGGTTGAGGATGCAGTTCCCAAAGATGCTCTTGTAATGCGCAACATCCACCAGTCTTTGAACCTAATAGCCAGTCACGCAACTCACGTCTACGTTCTCTGGGGCCCGGATCTTGCAAACCCCGCATACAGAACCCTTTTAGGAAACTATGGAGATACCGGAAAAGCTGTCTGGGACGAACTGCTCGGAAGGTTTGCCCCTATCAGTTACAGGCTCGATGGAGTTGATATTCCGGTTGGAAGCGGGTACGTAGCTGCACTCGGGGAAAAGCGGCGGCTGCATGAAGCTATTTCCCTCTTCGGAGCAAAGATGCCCCATTCTGTCGCTGCGCATGTCGGAGGTGTGACCTACGGGCCCACCACTGCAGATATAGGGCAGCTTGCTGCTTATTACTGGAAATTTATGGATTTTGTAGAGAACGTCGCTCTTGGAGTTTCCCCTGAAACCTGGGTCGAAAACACCCGGTTTGCCTCTTCCCCACAAAAAGCTGTAGGTTTCGTGGTTGACCGCCTGCAGGAACTTGTGGCTGCTTCTCTCGTTTCAAATGACTTTTCCTATGCGACAGGCTGGGGTGATGTCCCGCTGTACGCGGCTTTCGGCTCTGAGCTCATAGGCGAGGAAGTCCTGGGGCTTCCTGTGAGTATGAAACTTGACCGGATAGGAGGGTACAGTGACCCCTCAAAGATTGGTTATCTTGTTTACGGGCTTTTCTTCAAGCCTGAACTCGGAGATGGGTATGACCCTACAAGCCCTCCAGACTCCCGGGTCATTCCTTCGGGTTTTTTGAACGGAAATCTTGAGCTTCAGAAGTTCGATCACAGAAAAATTACTGAGAGTATTGCCCATTCCTTCTACGTGGACTCCGAGTCTGACCGATCCCCTCTGGAAGGGACCACTCAGCCGGAACCGGAACCCGATGAAATAGATTATTCTCGGGGAGTTGAAAGCCGGTATTCCTGGGTAAAAGCCCCTCACTATGACGGAATCCCCTGCGAGGTTGGGCCTCTTTCCCGTATGCTTGTCATGAAAGATCCTCTTATCACGGGCCTCGCAGAGATGTTCAGGGAAAAGGGTTACCCGATTACCAATACCTACCTGCGCATGCTTGCCCGGATGCAGGAGATCCTGGTGGTGTCCTCCGAACTCATTAAATGGTTGGCCGAGGATTTGGACTCCAATGGAAAATTTGCGGTTCCCACCGATCTTTCAATGGCAAAGGATTCGGAAGGCATGGGGCTCTGGGAAGCTCCGAGGGGCGCTCTGGGGCACTGGATAAAAACAGGGCCGGACTCAAAAGTCACGCTCTATCAGGCTGTTGTGCCGAGCACCTGGAACATGGCACCGCGAAACTCCGCTGGAATTCCGGGCCCCGTGGAGCAGGCTCTTTCAGGCTCAAAGATTTCGGTTGCAGAAAATGCGCTCGGAGTTGATTATACAAACCCTCTCAGCATCCTTCACACTTCCCGATCTTACGATCCCTGTCTGGCCTGTGCGATTCATGCTATTGACCTCAAAGGGCAGCAAAAAGGGCAGTTCAGGGTGGTCTGATCAGGGGGCGAGGATATGGTTGGACAAAAAGAAAATCCGGGTATGGAGTACAGTCTGGTCGTTGAGCGCTATACGTTGCTTGAACGGGTGACACACCTTGTCCACCTGCTCTCTATGCTGACTCTCGTTGTTACCGGGCTTAAAATTTATCTCGGCTGGGATTTCATGGAATTTCATACAGCCCGCACCCTTCATATGATTTCAGTCCCGTTTTTCCTGGTCGCAAACTGGATTCTTGTCCCGTATAATGTCTTTTCGTGTCCGGGAACGTGCAGTCTAAAGATCCGCTTCAACCATTTTTTTGAAAGCTACATTTTCGGGGTCGAGGATGCAAAACGTCTGAAGGCAATTATCCTTAATTTCTTTGGTAGGGGGGAGTATCCGGCATTTACCATCTATGATGTAAAAGAAGGGCATTACATAACAAAACTGCACCCCATGCTCAAGCTACTTATCATCATCGAAAGCACGGCAATCTTCTTTATCGCTGTCACAGGTATAGTGCTTTACAACCTTAACTGGTCTCTTTTAGGGCTTCCTGTGGCTCAGTGGATCATCTCCATTGCCGGATACTTCGCACCTTATCTGGGTGTATCTGCATTGGGCCTTATCCGTCTGGTTCACCTGACTGCAACTTACTGGTTCCTGCTTGAACTAACGCTCCATGTTGGGATTCTCGAGTTTGACCCCAAAGTATGGAAATACCACAAAGCGATCTTCTGGTCCGGAAAAGAAAATCTCTCAGACAGGAATTTTGTCAGGGTAATTGAAGAAAATGATACAAAATTATTCCTGAAAGATCAAAAATGATTACTGGAAGAGCATTAATGGTGGTAATAAGTAATAAATGGCTGATTAGTGTCAGAAATCAATTACAGTGCAGAGTAAATCGCTAAAAGAGTAAGGACCTGAAACTTCTTTTCTAACCGGATTTTCAGGCGCACCTATTTGGAAGTAGGGTGATTTCCATATGGTTATATACTGTCCCTTTCATATTTATATATGGGAATCCATATGCATGAACTGGCGGCAATCAGGACAAAAGTCGGCCAGATCATCCTCAACCTTTTTATTCTTTTTTTGGTGGTGATGCTAGGGTTAGTTGTGGTTGAGGTTGTTCTCAAATGTTTGGTAATTCGGAGCCCATAATGAAAACTTCGGCTTTTTTTATTTTTTTATTTTTTTCTATTTTTTCCTATTTTTCTTCTACCCTCTAATTCTATTCATTTTTCTCCGATTACCTTTAATTTTCTTTCTTCTCTAACTGTTTCTTTTTCCTTTTCAATTTCAGGGTTCTACAAGATCTGTAAAGGATTTGTGACTTCCTTTTCCGGGATTTTGTTTTCAGGTCTTTTTGGAATTCTGAAGGTGAAGGTACTGCCTTTCCCGGGGCTGGCTTTAACCCATACCTTTCCTCCGTGGAGTTCGACAAACTTTTTGACGAGTGCAAGCCCAAGCCCTACTCCTTCATATTTCTTGGATATGGACTCATCAATCTGTACGAAAGGCTGGAAAACTCTTTCATAATCATCTTCGTTTATGCCGATACCGTCATCCTTTACACTGATCTCAATCATGTCTTCCTTAAGCTCTGCAGTGATGTTTACTTTCCCGCCTTCGGATGAGAACTTAATTGCATTGTTCAAAATGTTGTAAAGGATCTGTTTGAGCTTTACCCTGTCAGCAATTGTGGTTTTCAGTCCCTGCTCAATATTATATTCTATGCTGATATTTTTCTCAGCTGAGATGGGATAAAGCACTCTCTGAACTTCTTCAATTACTCCGGATATGTTCACTGTTTCGTAATAAAGCTCAATATTTCCCAGCTCAAGCCTTGAGATATCCAGAACATTATTGATCACGTCAAGAAGATGTGCTCCACTGTTTGAAATATTTTCAGTATACCTCTTTTGTTTCTCGTTAAGGGGCCCGAAAGTCTCACTTAAGAGGAGGTCTGAGAACCCTATAACCGCGTTCAGGGGAGTCCTCAGTTCGTGGCTCATGTTGACAATGAAAGTAGTTTTCGCTCTGTTTGCAGTTTCAGCAGCCATTTTTGCCTGAAGCAATTTTTCTTCGGCCTGCTTGCGTTCGGTTATGTCAATCATAATGCCGATGAGCACGGAGTCTTCCTCTATAAGGCCATTGAATACAAATTTGTTGATTATGACCTGATGCATTGAGCCGTCGGCAAATTTAAGAGAGGACTCGTAGACCTGATTTTTTCCTTGTTTTACCAGTGATTTATCCATAGGATGGTATTTTTCGGCAATCTCTATGGGGGCAAAATCATATAGTGACTTTCCAAGGATATCTATTTTTTCTAACCCAATAAAAGTTTTAAAAGCCCGATTACAGGCAACATAAATTCCGTTCTTATCCTTACAGAATACAGGCGTTGGGATTGAATCTATCATTTTTTTAAGGGCTTCACTCTGCTGAAGCCGTACAATTTCCAGCCTCTTTACCTCAGTCAGGTCTTCCACAAGAATAATGCCACCGTTAAATCTGGAATTTTCCGAAATAAGAGGTTTGTAGGTTATCTCACCAGGTATACTTTCGTTCTTAAGGCTGGAAATATATTTTATGTCGCAATGGATAGGAACTTCGGGGAGGCATGTAAAGCTTTTTTCTTCCGGCTTCTTCTCTTCTGGAGGGTTCAACAAATTGAAAATTAGTTTTTCGTTCTCACTACTTCCTGTAAAGTTTACAAAGTTTTCGTTGCATACGATGATAGTTCCATACTTGTCGAACTGTGCGATTCCTCCGGGAAACTCTTCAAAAAGCATGCGATATTTTCTTTCGGAATCTTTCAGGGCTTTTTCGGTCCGTTTGCGTTGGCTAATATCCCTCCCTATGGATATTACGGCTGCTTCTCCTTCGTATTCAATTAGCCTGTTATTGATTTCCTGGGGTGTGACCGTGCCGTCCCTCCGCAGGGAATCCATTTCAAAAGTAAAATATCCTGTTTGCTTTAGCTTCTCTATCTGTTGTCCGAATTCAGTCAGGTGGATATTAGTCCTTAAATCTTTTATGTGCTTTCCGAGCATTTTACTGCGTGTATATCCGAAAAGTTCGCAGGCTATATGGTTTGCTTCCATGACCCTGCCTTTCATATCATGTATCAGAATAGAGTCACTTGAACTCTCAAGTAATGTCTTAAATTTTTTGTCCGTACTTTCTTGCTTTATTCGAAGAAATTTCCATTTCCCATCTTTTTTGATCACCAATTTCTCCCCGGCTTCTATAAGGTCGAAGACATCCCCTGAGGAAATATCTCCCTCTTTAATCATAAAGAGTGGCCTGATTTTCTTTTCAGGCATATTCTCAGTAAGGAGACGTCTTAGTTCCTTAAGGGAGCTGGTAATTGACTTTCCGACGGTTTTAACTTCAAGATTGATGCGCAGGTATCGCCAGTTTCCTGTGTGAATAAACTTAATAATCTCTTTCTGCGGAACCCCTGCTTTCCAATCAAAATAAATCCCTGAAGTTTCTGGCTGTTTGGCGGAAAGGGCTTCTGTTTCCTGCAGGGGAATTATCTTAAGCCTGGCTTTCGTTATGCAGCTTTCGACATCTAACTCTGAGTTTGAAAGCAAATCTTTTGCTAATTCTGCACTCTCGGGATCCGGGACAATCCAGATGCAGCGTTCTTTTTGTTGTAATCCTGCTTTAATATAAGCTGCTGTAAGTTCTGTCCTGTCTTCTGTTTCCTTATAGACTGCAGTAAGGCCATTGGGTGGAATAGCCGAACAGAAACAGAACTCAGACTTAGTCTTTTTATTTATTATGTTTAACACCTTCCCGAAAACCCACAAACTCAGTTCTCTTGACTTCTTATGTGCAAAATATTTTATGATATTTTATAATATATTTATAATCACTTCATTCATTTTATTACTCACTAAGTCTATACATTGGAAGAATAAAAGCTTTTATATCAGGATCCGGAGTGCCTGCTCATTTTATCATACATTTTTCCCAACCGAAATCCTTATTGTAAAGCCCGGGATATGGCAGGAGTATGGAAATACAAAGGGAAATCCAGGTTATTTGTGGAGCGGTGAGAATCCCCAACCTTCCCGGTTTTCTTAAAATAATAACCACAATCGCTTCCGAAAACAAAGTAACCATTCAGGGCTTGAATGCTGACCTGATCGCGGGCGAAAGGCATCTTCATTTTGCAGTAGGGAAGGCTCTCAGGGCTGTCGCAGCAGGCAGCAACGTAGCAAAAGATCCAGGCATCGAGATCATGCGTTATGCAGCCGGAGAGAGGCAGATTGAAAGGAGTTTTTCTATAGGGCTGCATGAAGGAGAAAATAATGCGATTTTCGTGCTGCTTGGGAAAATGGATGATGTAATTCTTGCTTTCTCCGAAATTCGGAAGCTCATTGAAGAAAAACCATGTTCCGAACTGCTTGCTTATTCCAGTTATAAACGAAAAGGAATTCTTTCTCTCTTCAGAATCACAGATGCAGAAATAGAAGCTTCAGGAGAAGAACGTATCCCGGAACTCGTGATCGAGAGGGTGGCGCTGGCAGATTTCTTAAAATGAGAGAGATTTCTTAAAATGAGAGAGATTTCTTAAAATGAGCAGGATTTTTATTAATCTTCATACCTGCCCAAATAATTTTAGCTCCTCATTAATAGCCAGCTGTTAGTTTATACTTCGACTTTTTCGCCTTTACTTCCAAATTTCGCACTTTTTCTCAAACCAGTCCATCAGGGAAAAAGCAAGATCATTTGAATCTTCAAAAAGGCTTTCCTGCCCATAGATTTCCTTTTCGGACTGGATGAACTTTCCTTCAACAAGCTCATGCCCCGAATCATCGATAATATTTCTTATCCACCACCTGTCAGCTTCAGGGTGAAACTGCAGCCCGATAATGTTTCCTTTGTAAATAAAACCCTGGTTCGGACAGGCTTCGCTTTCGAAAAGTCTTACTGCGCCTGGCGGAATTTCAAAAGTGTCTCCATGCCACATGAATGCGGTAAATTCGGGAAATAAGCCTGCTGGAAGCTCTGAGCTTATCCCTCTCCCATTGTTCAGGTTTTCTTCTGCCAGAGCTTTTACCCTGTGCCAGCCTATTTCCTTGAACCTGTTTCTGGTAACCTTTCCACCCAGAACCTCTGCGATCATCTGTGCTCCAAAACAGCTCCCAAGCACAGGTTTGCCTGTATCTATCACTTTTTTTACAAACTCTTTTTCAGGCCTTAGCCATGGGAACTCCTTCTCCTGATAAACACTCATCGTGCCCCCCATTATCAGGAGCATATCGAACTCTTCAGGCTCAGGAAAGACAGGTTTTTCATAAAGCATAGTTTTTGTAAGGCTGTGCCCTTTTAGAGCTGCCCAGGTCCCTATGTTTCCAAGGGTCTCGTTTTTAAGGTGCTGGAGGCAATGTATTTTCATGTTTTTTCACTTTAGTTATGAAGTGGAATCAGTGGTTGTCCTGTTTTAAATATAGAGGTTTTTTCAGTAATCATAAGGTATTTTATATAAATCTAATTATATGGATTTTTTATTTGTCAGGAATAAGTACAGGTGTGATTTTGAAACGAGTTCAGTGTGATTTTGAAACGAGTTCAATGGGATACGAGTTCAAGGAATTTTACCGACAGGGCTTGCTTCGATAAACATTTAATGAGATATTTGTATCTGGATTCTTCCAATAGATATTAATATACTATTGTGTTAACAGATCACATTAACAGATTAAGGGAATATTCAGAACAGGATTTTATTATCAGGATATTATCAGGAATCAGGAAATAAGAGTCGATTATCATGCCTCATCCAAAGACAGTAGAAGAAATGATTGAGTGCGCTGGGCCCATTGAATGTGAGTTACTTCCAAGGCTTATTCAGGTAACAGAAACTGCTGCCATTGCCGCAGCCTATCAGATGGGACGCGGGGACAAGCACTTTGCTGATCAGGTGGCAGTTGCCTCCATGCGAAGGATGCTGAATAAACTTGACATGAAGGGCATAATAAAAATAGGGGAAGGAGAAAGAGACGAAGCTCCTATGCTTTATATCGGGGAAGAGGTCGGGACAGGAATAGGAGACCTTGAGGTTGATATTGCAGTCGACCCCCTGGAAGGTACAAACCTCACCGCAGACGGCTTCCCGGGTTCGGTTGCAGTAATGGCAATGGCTGAAAGGGGAGGGATCTTCCACGGTCCGGATATTTATATGGACAAGATAGTTGTCGGTCCCGATGTCGTTCGTTATGAAAAGAACCATCCCGATGAAAGGATCGACCTTGATGCTCCTGTCAGGCACAACCTCGAAATTGTTGCAAAAGCGCTTGGAAGAAGCGTTGAAGAACTCGTTGTCGTAATCCTCGACCGCCCCAGGCATGTCCAGAAGATTACAGAAATTCGGGAAGCCGGGGCCCGTGTAAGGCTGGTTACTGACGGAGACCTCATGCCAGGCGTTGCAACTGCTATCCGCGGTTCAGGTATCCATATGGTCATGGGCGCAGGCGGCTCGGGGGAGGCTGTCCTGACAGCTGCTGCAATCAAGATCCTGGGTGGAAAAATCCTTGCAAGGCTTGTCCTGCCAACTGTTGCAAATGGGAAACCCAAGGACAAGATCGATGAAGAAATAGAGGAAAAAATGCCCCGGCTCGAAAAGATGGGGATCACCTTTGAGAGACTTAATGATGTCCTTGATACCAACAAACTTGTTCCAGGTAATGATGTCATTTTTTCCGCAACAGCCGTAACTCCGGGTCACTTCCTGCGTGAAGTCAACCTCTTCGGCAGTGGAGATGCCAGAGTACACACGGTTTCCATGGGTGCATCCGGAGCTGTCAGGTTCACAGACAGTATTTATATCAAGGATAAGCGGGAGACTCCTCTCTACCTGTAAATCCTTTTTTCATATTTTCATTTTTAATCCTTTTTTGAAACACGGACCAGTATGAATCAGGTATCTTCTGGTATAATCAGAAAATGCGGATTATGAATGTCAGTTCTAAATCTCAGTTCTAAATTTCAGTTCTAAATTTCAGTTCTAAGTTTCAGTTCTAAATTTCAGGACAAACTGTAAAATTTCGAGTCGAAGTATTAATTCAAAGTTTTAAGTCAAATAATTCAAAATTTTAAGTCAAAGAATTCAAAGTATTAAATCAAAGCGTGAAGGCAGAGTATGAAGGTCTATCTTGAGAGTTTTGGTTGTTCTGCAAGCCAGGCATCAGCCGAGATTATGAAAGCAAGCGTGGAGAGGCTAGGGCACGAATTATTGAGCCCTGATGCTGCCGGCCAGGCAGAGGTCTATATATGCAACTCCTGTACGGTCAAGTACACAACAGAACAGAAGATTCTCTATAAGATCCGCATTATGGGCGAAAAGGGTGTACAGGTAATTGTTTCTGGCTGCATGCCCGAAGTCCAGCTTGAAGACATTCTGCATGCAAACCCCGAAGCCCATATCCTTGGAGTAAATGCGGTTTCTCGTCTGGGCGAGCTTCTTTCCTCAATCGAAAAGAGGAGAATGGGAGGGTTACCTGGGGGAGAGCATCTGGAACTGCGGACTTCCGAGCCTCTCGGCTTCCTTAATGTTCCGCGCGAGCGCTCAAATCCAAATATCCATATCTGCCAGATCTCCCAGGGCTGCAATTTCGCCTGCTCTTACTGTATCGTAAAGCATGCAAGGGGCAAGCTCCGTTCTTTCCCACCTGAGGAAATTGTAAAAGACATTCGCTCCGCAGTTGCAGAGGGCTGCAGGGAAATCTGGCTCACCTCACAGGACGACAGTCAGTACGGTATGGATACAGGCGTCAAACTTCCTGAACTCCTGCGTATGATCTCGGAAATCCCCGGCGACTTCAAGGTGAGGGTCGGAATGATGAATCCCTTTTCCGTCCTCCCTATCCTGGACGATCTTGTGGATGCCTTTGACTCTGATAAGGTTTTCAAACTCCTCCATCTCCCGATCCAGTCCGCCTCTCACTCTGTCCTGAAAAATATGAACCGCCTGCATAAAATGGATTCCGTGGACACAATCATTACGAAATTCCGTGCTCGCTTTGAGGACCTCTCCCTTTTTACCGACATAATTGTTGGCTTCTGTTATGAAACCGATGAAGATTCCGAAGAAACCATAGAATGGGTAAAAAAGTACCGCCCGGAAAAGATCAATATTTCCAGATACTCCCCCCGCCCGCACACTAAAGCCTTTTCTTTCCGGAACCTCGATTCCCGGATTTCCGCGCAGCGTTCCCACGACCTGCACAAAGTATGCGAGCAGATAAAGCTTAAGTCCAAGCAGGAGATGATTGGCTGGAAAGGCAGAGCTTTTGTTTCAAAATACACGGAAATGGGGGATGTCCTCACACGTACAGACTCTTATCGTCCTGTTGTGATTAGCGGATCTACTCTCAAGCCCGGTGAATACACGAAAGTGGAAATTACAAGCGCGAAGCCCGGCTATTTCCTTGGAAGGATTATCAGTTAAGGGTGAGGTATATCGGCAAATGAAAATATCAGCAAATGAAATATACCTGTTACTTGCAGCATGACGTGACAATGTAACTTTGATTTTTTCCATTTTTTATTTGTTCTTTACTTAGTTTTTTACTTGCTTATCTTTTTATTACTACGGGAGTGCGGAGGATTACGAATACCCCGTCCTTCAGATGCAGTCCAAAAATTGTCTCATGTAACCATATAAGTCCTTCTTTTTAGATTTAAAGGTTTTAGATGCATTATTCTTCATATGTTTTTGCCCTTAAATTGAATTATCGGACAGCCTGTTTAGAATGGGGTGACCTCACGCAATTTGATTTATTCAGAGTTCTTCAAAATTTTTACATTAATTACGTTCTCAATTGACCTTATTATGTGGGACAATTAGTAGCTGGTAGTTGATCTAACATTTCATGATGAATATCTTTTTATATATGATCTGTCTAAATTTTTTATAAAACTTGTGAAAGTTACTCAAGTTCTCAGATAAAACTCAGTTAAATATTGTGGTCAGTATTGTTATTTCTCAGTACTGTTTCCATCTTATCTGGAGAGCTTAATCTAAAAACAACCTTTACTCTGATTATTTGAATCATAAGTAAATGTCGGCAAGTATCCCGATTTTTGCAGAGGGGTGAAATGGTGGACAGAAATATCGATGATCACTTAAAAAAGATGAAACCGAGATTAATAATCATTATTTGTGCAGTACTTCTGTTAATCTCTCTATTCTCATGCATGGTATCAGCTAAAAGCATGAGTGTATCTGATGATGAAATTGATGATGAAGTCCGTGACTTAACTTCCATGGCAAAGTCTCAAGATCCCGGAAATGTACTACTGGTGCCGGAAAATAATCCTGATTTGTTTGCAGAAACATCTGGGCTTGAGTCCCGGACTCTGGAAATTGGTACTGTCGGTAGTTCCGGTTCACAGCTGGATGTATTACTGGTAGGGGCAGATTACAGTGCTAATTCGCTTACATCTATTCTGACAGGTTTCCCTGACATAGGAACGGTGAACTTCTTCAACGCTGCCGAAGGAACTCCGACTCTTGCCGAACTCCAGCAGTATGATGTTGCAATAATATGGTGTAATTACGTTTATTACGAAAAAGTAGCACTCGGTGATGTACTGGCAGACTATGTAGATAGCGGCGGAAATGTGATTCTCCAAGTAGCTTCCTGGTATGGACCTAACTGGGATCTTCAGGGGAGGATAATATCAGAGGGATACAGCCCATTTGTGCAGGACGGGTATAATGGCAATCACTATTCAACTGCGTCTCTCGGCCTGTATGATGCATCTCATCCCATCATGAAAGGTGTGAATTCCATGTCTGATTCTTTGCGGGACAGCGTGGTGCTGACTTCCGGAGCGGAACTGGTAGCTAAATGGGACGACGGTGAGGAGTTTATTGCCACCAAGGGGTCGGTTGTCGGGATCAACTCATGGCCAGGTGATGGACATCCATGGACGGGAGATTACCCTACAATAATACACAATACTATTCTGTGGTTTAATCCAATAACGATACATTCACCACAGGCTATTACAAATGACAGCACTCCTCTGTTAAATGCGACTTTTGACATGGAAACTTTTAACCCGGCGGCTCTGGCATGGTATGTGCTTGACGGGAATAATGGAACTGAACAGGCTAACACAAATAACCTGACCGTTACATTACCGCAGCTTGATGACGGAATGCACAATATCACAGTTTATGCAAGGGACTCAGAAGGAAACACAAGTGAAGCGACGCTTGACTTCCTTGTGGATACAGTTGTACCGGCAATAACCATTGATCCTGTGGCCTCCCCAACCGGCTTTAGCGTTCAGACCATCAACGGGACTTTTGTTGAAGAAGGGGCAGGCATCGAGTCAATAGTTGTTAACGGTATTAATGCGTCAGTAAACACCGAGGCTCATTCTTATTCGGCGCTTAACGTGCCTCTTAATGAAGGGAGCAACAATATAACTGTGGCAGCAACGGATGTGGCTGGAAACGTTGGAACTAATATAACCCTGATAGTTTCAGATACAATTTTGCCCACAGCCACCATAAGTGTGCCTTTGAATAATGCCTGTGTCAGAGGGGCTGTTGAGCTCCTCGGAAATGCAACTGATGAAGCCAATTTCAATAATTATTCCATGGAATGGTCGGATGCTGCCGGGGGCAACTGGACGGAAATATACAGTTCAACAACTGCAGCTGAAGGGGCCCTTGCTACCTGGGACACAATCGCTTTGACCGATGGAGAATACACCATCCGGTTGACAGTTACCGATAAAGCGTCCAATACAAACACAAGTACGGTTGATGTCAAAATTGATAACGAGCCTCCGATAGCAGCAATATCAGGGCCTGTAGAAGGTGCATATGTGTGCGGGAACATCAGCATTAATGGGTCCGCAGATGATGAGGATTTCAAAAACTACACGGTGGGATGGTGGAATGCTACCAGCCATTCGATAATATCTGGCTCATCCACCGGATTATCCGGGGAACTGGCAGAGTGGGACACAGGTGCTCTGGCAGATGGGGATTACACAGTCCTGTTGACGGTTATGGATATTGAAGACAATATGAGCACAGCAACAGTAAATGTTACAATTGACAATACCCTTCCTGTTTTGAATATCACAAAGCCGGCCAGGGACAGGACCTGGTTTGTTGACAATATTGTAAAAGGTACGGTATCGGATGCCAACTTCGAATCAGCGGTCCTGGTCGTGAAGAATGACAAAGGTGTCGCGGTAAGCCGGTACAACCTCAGTCTCCAGGATAACAGCTTTAGAGAGCTTGTGGAATACTGTCCTCTCCAGAATAATACGCTGGAGTTAATTGCACATGATCTGGCAGGTAACTCCAATATCGCCAGGAAGACAGTTTACATTGAAACCGATACTGTGCAGGAAAATGTACCCATCGTCAATGAAAGCGAAGCAGTAGAAATTGACGCTGTCAATGAAACTGACACCGGAATAGAATTTGTTTCCAGCGTCAATGCAACTGATGTTACTTTCAAAATAACAGCAATAACAAACAAAACAGAGATGGAAGACTTAAACAGTTCGGCATTCAGTGAACTTGCTGTAGGAAGAATGGTTGAGATAGAAGCTACTGGCGGCCTTGACGGTTCGAACGAATCCCAGGTCCAGTATGTACTTATCTCCCTTTACTACAGTAAGGATGATCTCGACCTGGATGGGGATGGAGAGATCGGTCCGGGAGACCTCAATGAAGATGACCTTTCAGTTTACTGGTATAATGAGACCGGCGGCAGCTGGACGAAACTCTTAAAAGGCAATCCGGAATGGGTGCTTGATTCCGGCAGATCTCTGATAACAGAGGACAGGCCCGGTTGTGTTTGGGTAAAGGTCAAACACTTAAGTTGCTATGCATTGATGGCATCCCTTATCCCGGAAACAGTGCCGTATGAGCCAGATAGCCACAATGGAGGGTCCGGTACAGGCCATGCCGTGATTATCCGCAACAGCGAAGATCCAGCTGCAAACGGCCAGGATACTGGAGTCACAGTCGAAAAAGTATCCATCATGGAAATAACTCCTGAAAATCCGGAAAGTTCGGAAGAGGAAACTATGGGAGTGGAAGTTCCGGATGAGGGAAAGTCCGAAAGCTCTCCCAGCTTTGGATTAATATCTGCAACAGCAGGATTTGCTGTTTCAGCTGTTTACTTGAGGAGACAGATGCTTAAATAAAAAGCATTTATCCCTTTTTTCTTCTCTTCTGTTCTTCTTTTTTCTTCTCTTCTGTTCTTCTTTTTTCTTCTCTTCTGTTCTTCTTTTCCTTTTTTCTCTTCTTTTTTCCTGTCTATCTATTTTTATCTTCCAAGTAAGTAAATTTATACACAAATATATCTTTTTCTACCCAAAAATAATTAAGGAAGAAAGCTGAATATTTTAACGCACTTTGTTAATTAATTCTCATTGTTTTTTGAGGGGAACGGGCATATGGGAAGTATACCGTTAAGGAGAAATTCATCTTTCATTCGGAATACCGACGCTTATATTCCATATGCCGTAATCGGCATTTTCATTGTCCTTGCTGCAACCTTCACCTCGGTCTACCTGATGAAAATGGACAGTGAGGTTGCTGAAACAATCTATACTACAGAGAAAAGAGATCCCAGGCAGACAGCTATATCCCTTGCCACGTCTGACCTTGCCCGCTGCCTGAACTATGCCGGGACGGAAGCCCTGGAGTGGCAGGGAGAACATCCTGTGATCCTGCCCGATGGTGCTCCGGTTGAAAGGTTCTCTGAAGATCATTTTATGGTAATTCCGCAAAACCAGAACCTTGAGAAGGGAGACACACTTCAAATCTTCATAAACCTGCCCTCAGACGTCTGGGGTAAAGTCGAATCACTATGGAAAAACAAAGACGTTGTCCTGGTTGTAAATGACTCTTCAGGGCAGGAAATCAAACGAGTGAACTATGGGCAGGCTACCGGTTTTCTTCAAAAAGTTTCCTTTGACGAATACATGGAAATTCCGGAAACTGCAGAATCCGGGTATGCATCCATTGAACTCTATTACGGAGACGAACTTAAAGCCTCGGATTGGTTCAGGATTGAAGCAAGCCCCATAAAGGATATTGCGGCAGAGGCTTTTAACCGGCTGCTTTCGGCAAACTACCAGGGCAACAGCCACACCTTCATGGAATACGCCATTAATGTAGAACCTGAAATAGAACCCGAGCAGATCCGGGTAAGGAAAGTTAACGGGACCCTGCAGCGGGAAATTTCCCCCTCTGGCAAAAACTACGCAATTTACTATATCTTCGAAATTCCTCTTTTGAACTACACCCTTGTAGACCTCGAATCCGGAGAAACGCTCAACATGAGTATGAATCTCTCCACCCTTATCACCTCAAGGGAACCTCTGCTCGAAGAACTTGTCAGGGAATATGAAACCGCACTTGGGACATCCTCAAGCCTGGACTCCACTTCCAATCTCGTACTCGGGGCAACAAACCTGAGGACTTTCATCTACGGCCCCTGGCAGCACTATGCACATGGCCCTCTCAATATTCTGACCAACCCTGCCCTTGCAAGCTCGGTTAACGGAGCCACCCTCTATACCCAGAAAAAGGTTTTTGACTCGGTTGACCCCCTGGCTCTTACATACACCACTTACTACAACGGAAAAGTCCTGTATGAAGACATCCGCGCCTCCAGCAATTCAAAAACCAGCCCGAGCCTTCTGAACTCAACCGGTTCGAATGCTTCTGGAATCTTCTATGAAGCAGATGAAGGCGTAAACCTTACGACTACCTACGCTTCCCTTGCAGCAAACAGGTCTTTTTCCCTGGACGTGGAAGACGGCATAGAAGAATCCCTTGCGGAAGCAAACACTTCTTATGACGAGCTTTCCGAATATTCTGAAATAACAGTCTCAGCCTCGGACTACACAGAAGGAGTCCTCGACGGCTGGGTCTTCAATGACCATGTGTGGGCAGAGGAAACCCCTGACCTTATCCATGATGTTGCAGACAGTGTCTACACAGCTCCGGTTCAGGGGCAGATCCTGAGGGACGGCTTCAATTCTCCTGCTCCTCTGGCTTCAGCAATTTCAGCGGATTTTGACCGGGATTCGGTTTCATACAGCTGGCACACTGTCAGCTGGGACTCCGATTATCTTGTATCTGGTACGCATTCAGGATCTCGTGCACCTTCCTATGCCTGGAGTGACTCTGTTACAAACTCCTATTCTGAGGCCATGAGCCCGTCAATTGATCCTCCAAGAGGGAAGCTAAAAAGCTGGTATATCACGGATGCTTCTGTTAGATTGAGTTCCGTGGAGATAACCGACGTAAGAATCGAGCCTCATTACGAATACAGGGCTAATGATCTGCTTGTTGCCGAGTACAGGACCGATGACGGCTATCTCAGTAGAGAGGACCATACCTTTGATTGGGGCATTCGCTATGATATATATTATAACATCAGGACAACGTGGAAAATTGATTATGACTATACATACAAGTATGTCTGGCACACTATCGTCAAGCATAAGGATGGCACCAGCACCACAGAAGCACGTTATGCCATATCAAGCGGCTCGGATTTGGAATTTGTAAGCAAAACAGATCCTGAATCCCTTTTCCACACCGAAACAGAATCCGAAAATTTTACGATAATTTACCACCAGCGCCCTCCCACAGGCGGCTATACGGGCATATCAACCTATACCGACCCAACAGAAAGGGAATACAGGAAAACAACCCTGTATACTGCCGGTGCAGAGAGGTTTGACCCCTGCTGTTCTGATGCCGCAGACAAATACAGGGATGCTTATGTGAATATCAGGACGCTCGAAAGCGCTTTCTGGACTTACCCTGACGGGATGTATCTCGCACAGCGCGCCGTCAAATGCGATATCCCACCCTGGCTGCACAGGGTGATGGCTGAAGAAGTGCTGGCAATGCTTGATGTTGTTGAAAATGACAACCCTACCTTCAGCTACTCTCTCCTTGACTCCCCAGGCCAGGACCCGACAGACCTTCAGGTGGAGACTGCCGAAAAACTAATTTTTGACCTCGAAGCAAGCCGGGAAGCCTACGTAAATAAAGAGCAGCACCTCACCTCTTCCGGAGATATGTACGCATCCAGCGACTCCGCCCGTTACATTGCAAGAAACGAAGCCTACAACAGGCTGCTGGAAGACATCGAGCAGAAGAACAAAAAACTGGATTCCGACCTTAACTCCTACATCCTCGATGCCCTTGAGGAAAAAGGCCTCAGTACCGGTGCTTTTGATAGCGTGACCTCAGGTCCAATGACCCTTTTCGATAACCCTGCAATGGATATGGCTGCCTCCGCGCTTGGGCAGGAAATGGGCATCATCTCCACAATGAAAGTCACAGGCCAGCCCGAAAGCAAATACAACTGGACCGAAAACCTGACCCTCATCGTTGACCAGAAGCCGAACTACCTCTACCACGACCCGGACTTCGATCTCAGGGGGGAATACGAACTGACAGACTCAAGGGGCAGAGCCATTTATCCTCTAGGAGTCCGGAACACCTGCATTTTCACAACCAACATCTCCGAAGAAATTGCAGATGCCATATCCTCAAGCGGCGAATACGTAAAAACCGAAACCGCACAGCAGATCAGCCAGAGCATTTCCACCCTGAACGCAGAAGTCTTCCTGATGGAGCAGAACCTCAGTGAACAGGGAGTTTCCCTGGACACGTCCCACCTTAACACGGAAGTCTACAACCTGAAACTGGTCTATGCCCGGGAAATGAGGACTCAGATAACTGAAGAGGTAGCTGCTGAAGTAAGTTCAAATCCTGTTGTTTCCGGCTGGATCGAGGAAGACCGCGTCCGTGCAGTTACAGTCAGCTACCTTAACAGTCTCTCCGATGAAGATATAATCGAAAAATCTACCGCAGACCAGCTCGCAACCGAACTTGCCACCGCCGTGATAACTGAAATTAGAATCTCAAATCCTTCGGTTGAACCCGATGAACTTGAAGCTACTTTGAACAGGGTCGATACGGATGTTAGAATCGGCGTTGCAAACGGAATTTGTGAAGTTACGGAAAGCAAAGGTGAGGCTATTGATATTCTTTTTGGGAAAATTGACGGTGAGCTGAAAAATATGGCAAACGAGACCGTGGATAGGTATTCTGGGGAAGTAGCTGATAGGGTTACAAAAAGGCTGGACAGGACGAGGGCAGCTGTTCCTTGCGGGTTGCCGGTATTACCGCCTCACTGGGTTTTTACGGTTAATGTGTGGACTTATGAGGTTATTGGAAAATATGAAATCTTCACAGTTATTGATAATGATAATGAAGTGATTCCTCAGCCTTATTTTGGACATAAAGGGCAGAGGTATGTGAGAGAATACTCAGAAATTTATGATCCGATAAAAACCGATGAATTTGGTTACAATGTAAAGTTAGGAGATAACAAAATAATTAGTTTCAAGTTAAATGGGTATGCAACTTCCATAGTCGGTCCCGGACCACGGGGAGTTGGAGACAAGAGTTGTGGACATACCGAAGAATCAGTTGCCTATGGAGAGCTCTTCGCAGAGTATGGTGCGTAATATGAAAATAAAACATCTGATCTTAGTGTCAATATTAATATTGACTGTTAATTTAGCAGCTGCCTCCAATCCTTATGGGGAAATTTACACTTACGATGTGTATTATAACGATAAGCTCCTTCCAGGTACGGAAATAGCAAAACCTCTTCTAAAGATTGGGGAGCCTTTTAACATAAAAGTAAACGTCACAGTCTATCAAGAATATAAAGTATCTGGACAAATATCAGAGATTGGAAGTGGCAATTTTGAAGTGATTGATGGTCCTTCCGAAATGAATAGGTATTCTAGCGCCAATCTAAAACCAAATGAATCTCATGTTTTTGAATGGACTATTAAACCAACTGAAGGTTGGGCAGGTGGCTCGCTTCCAATCGATTTTCATTATGCTTTTCTTGAAAAAGGAAACCCAGAGCCGATTCTGAATAGTGGTTTCACCGTTGCTTACTGCACCATCTCCAACGAATACTACGAAGGCAAAATCCCAACTTCTGAAGACCATCCAGTTTCAGAAACCGAGTCCACATCTGTATCCACACCAGCTTTCAGTTTAGTAACTGCAATTTCGGCACTTGTACTTGTATTCCTCAGATTCTTCCGCCAGTAAATGCTGTGACGGGAGATTAAATTTATTTTTAACTCGATTAACTCAATATATTTTTAACAGGGTCGACACAGATGTTAGAATTGGAGTTAAATGAAACTCTTGCTGACAGTTTGGTGAATTAACATGAAACTCAAAATTCTTGTGATTGGAACCATATTTCTTTTGTTAACTAATATTGCTTCAGCAAGTTCTCCATACGGTTCCATCGATGTATATTTCAATGACAAACTCTTGCCTGGAAAAGAACTAGCTAAACCAACTTTAGATATTGGAGAACCATTTAAAGTCAAAGTTAACCTAACTGTATATCAAAAAAGTGATGTTTATGTTTCATTATCTTGTATGGAAAAAAGTTCTTTTGAAATTGTAGATGGACCTACTTTAAAGATAGAAGATTATTCAAAAGGAGACATTTTAGAAGCAAATTCCTCTAAAGAATATGAATGGATCGTAAAACCAACTGAAAGGTGGAAAGGAGGGTCAATGCCTCTAGATATCTATTATACAATTCTTGCTCACGGAGATTCTGAGCCTCTTGTTGAAGGTGGCTTCACCGTCGCCTACTGCACTATCTCCAACGAATACTACGAAGGCGAAATTCCCACTTCTGAAGAGCAACCAGTTTCAGAAACCGAACATTCGTCCACATCCGCATCCACGCCAGCTTTCAGTTTAGTAACCGCCATTTCGGCACTTGTACTTGTATTCCTCAGATTCTCCCGCCAGTAAATGCTGTGATGGGAGATGAAATTTATTTTTAACTCGATTAACTCCAGTTATTCTGAATACCGGGTAGATTACATTTCATCTACAGATAATCTGCTACAATCGTTTGGCCTGGACCAAAGGGATTTTGAGATCAATAGGAGCTGAAATTGAAAATCGATATGTATGATGCTCTTTTAACAAAGCTTCGAGGGTAAGCATGAGACGAAAAGTAGCGATAATTGGGATAGTTTTAATTTTATTTACGGACATAACGTCTGCATATAATCCTTATGGAGAAGTCTATGAATATGATCTTTATTTCAACCTCAATTTGACATATTCTGCTAATTAATACAGTATTTTCTTACATAAAACACGTTGCACCGGCACACTACAGTTTGATAAAATGAATAACGTCAAAAAATCATAAGATTCAAGACAAAACTTTGAATTGTATAAAGAAAACAGAAGCATGAAGCCCGTTTAAACATTATAATATGTATGCTTCTGTCAAATTTGGGTTTCGATAGCAAACTTTTAGATACTACAGAAGTCCCAAAACCGATATTGAAGATAAATGAACCATTTACAGTGAGCATTGATTTTAAGATGTATAAAAAATGTGAATTGTCTGTGATGCTAAGCGAGATCGAAAAGAATTATTTTTATGTGATAAATGGGGTCGTGTACGTGAGTTATTGATCAATTTCGAAAAACCGAGTACATCTCCCGTATTTGACAAAAATGTTGAGAGATTCTTATGCTTACGGTTTTCAATAACTCAAGCCCATTACCATAAATGGTTCAACGCAAAAAATGAATATCTATACCGAGGATGTTGTAGAGGTGAATTCCGTAAAATCATATATAAGTACCGAATACTATGAAGGCCAGACTCCTGTCTCAACATCACCAGAAACTACAACTTTCCCTGAATCAACTCCTGACTTCACAGCTATAGGCACTCTCCTTTCACTGGCAATGATCCTTGCAGTATTCCGCGCTAAAAATTTCCCCAACGCTCGGAATCCTTAATAAGTTTCATTGTTGGCGTAAACTGAATACCGTATATGGTAGTTCTCATTTTCTTCTTCTTTTGGCATGAAAGTACTGTGATTTGAAAAGTACTTTCATTTCTTTGTGCCTGTTATTTGAAGAATTTCATCTTCGTTTTTTAACAATTACAGCTGCTAATAAAAGAGCATTGATGATTAAATCAAAATTTATAGGTGCTTGCTTAATTTCTGTATGATTTCTTTGGGGTATTTTTCCATTGTCTTTTAATGGAAGGTAATCCCATCCATCATACTCTACGTCATACCCTTCATCGCAAATCCCATCACCATTTAAATCTGGCAGTTCGTGACTTATCCCATTTCCACCGTCATCTAACCAGCAATTTCCGGCAATATAAGATTCGCCAATTATGTTTTCTCCGGGTGTTTTGCTAACGTTCCAAGTGTTACGGCCATCGCCCCATGCAATATTTTTTGGGTTTCGGAAATAATTGTTGTAGATTAGATTGGAATAAGCACTTGCAAACTCTATACCATATGTATTATCCATAACCACATTGCTGCTGATGTTGTTATGTTTTGAATCATATATGTTAATTCCCTGTCCATTTTCAATAATCCAGTTATTGACAATTACATTATTATCTGCCCAGCTTATAGAAATACCATCATTTTCATTTCCTTGTATCAAATTGTCGTATACCAAACTATTATCTGAATCATGAATCAAGGTAATCCCGTTCCAGTTCTCAGATAAGTTGTTTTCGTGGTATACGTTACCAATTTCGCAGTAATCTTCCCATATTGCACCACCCGATTTTGTAATTGTATTTCTTCGAATTAAATTATTTCCTGCTAAATATAGGTCGATTCCTTTTCCACCTTTTTTGCCTTCCATATAGTTATCTTCAATTGTACAGTTGTAAGACCTTATGATTGTAATCCCTTTCTTACACCCAGTAAATATATTATTTTTAACAGTAACATTTTTATTATCCATAATAACTATGCCATAATCTTGGCCAAGTTTGTAGTACGAAGTGATAGTAATTCCTTTAAATACAGTATTGTTAGCATCGATCTCTACTGCAACAACATCTGGAAGAGGAGCTTTTATTGTCACATCTGTTGGATCTCCGGTTTTAGAAACTATAGTCAAAGGTTTGTCGATGACCAAATTTTCAATATATACTCCGGATAAGACAATTATGTTGTCTCCATTCGATGATTCGTTAATTGCAGCCTGTATAGATGTATATTTCTCAGAACCATTAACATCAACAGTTATATCTCCGGCACAAGCAATAGGTATGCTTGCGGGTATCGCTATCACCAAGAAGGCTAAAAAGAAAAATTTCTTTACAGACTCTAGTAATTTTTCTACCATGTTCCTTGAAACGTCGAGTAAACTAATAAATGTAATGAAGAAAAATATCTTCAAAAATATTCGTTGACATATATTTTATATTTTGAACTTAAAGTACAGGCAATGATAAAATTTCATTTAATCTACTTTCCGCAGTAGTTTTTTGAAAATAAATATTTTCACAATAGTTTTTCAAAACATATTTACTGCATCCACGCCAGCCTTTACTCTCCTCGGTGCGATTTCAATTCTTGCATTGGCTTTTGCCCTGTCCCGCAGGTGAAAATCCTGCCTGGATACTTCTTTTTGGGCTTATCCGATATACATTCTAAAAATCCTAAATTCAAAAAAGTAAGTTTTGAGTTATAGGATAAGCTCGCCTTTTCGAAATTATCTAAAAGCTGCCATGCTGTTTGCGACAAAGCCCCCTTTGAGGTGTTTTAACGCCCTGTAATGGTCGCCTGCATGTACGTATTCGGCATGGGAGATTGCACGGAATAAGCGGGCTACGTTGGTGAATTTTTCTTTTTCAGCTTGGTTCCCAAAATGCAAATATCTCATATGTGCCTGGCTTTCCCCACCAAATGCATTGATAAGATGTTGTTCTGTCATTTTTTTCATTTATATACCCCTTTCAACAAAAAATGGATAATTATACTTCTCCGGATTTTATTTTTTAATCATACTGGTTTATTGCCTTGTATTTCAAAGCAATAAATTCCAGGTTTTGAGCTTGTTGAGTATTTGATTCATTTATGCGGAAAGTCCTTAATATTGCTCCAACATATTTCTTAAACTCGTCTGCTCATCCTTAGATAACTTTTCAAGGGGCTTGCAAAAATCTGCAATGTTGTGATCATCTATTAAATCTGCATTGCGTATACTCCTATATATTTTGGGTTTACTAATGCCTCTCGGATACACTGAAGGGTTTTTTAGGAAAGGATAAGATTCTTTATCATTAGTACAAATTATGTTACATTTCGAAGCAATTACAATAGATGAAAGATGACGATCATTAAATTTGGGGTCTGGAAAGTCCTGCTTTAATTTGGCTTGTATTTTATCAACATCTTCTGTAGGGACTTTCTTAACTTTTCTCATTTTTCCCAATCTGATAAATAGCTTAACATACTTCCCATTTTTTACGAGTTCATCATGATATTGAGTTCCTCCCCAAACAATCTTCCCCCTACCATTAAAAATCCAATTATATACAGGTTCAAATTCGGAATGATCTTGTGACTTTGATGAAAAAACAGAACTCAACACATTTGTGTCAATGATTATACACATTAGAAAACCTCCAGTAAATCTAGTTCTTCTTTAACAAAAAAGTTCATGAAGGCTTCTGGCTGATCTTCGGAGTATCTACCTTTATTATCTATCTCAATGATGTGAACCTTGTTTCCATTCTCAGTTCGTTCAAAAAATAGCACTTGAGAAGTAACATTATTTTCCTTATTTTTACTAATGTTAATCCGAAACCTATCAATTAAGTACTCACTATGGGTTTCAATAACGAAATTTTTGTTTTCACCTACATGAATTTTATATATGAACTCACCTAAAGCTGCCTGTGCACGCGGATGTAAGTGAACTTCAGGTTGTTGAATTGCAAACCATGTATTTTTAGTTCTTGAAATAATTTCAACTATGATTGGAAGAACCTGAGATACTCCATAGCCAACATTAGATATTTTAAAATTCTTACTATTTAATATAATATCTAATTCAAATGGGGAAGTTTCATCTTTTCCAAATGGAACTGTAGTAATGGACTCAAATAGTCCACTTTGTAACCCAAAAGATTCCATTGAAGAAAGCACATCCTTCTTATAGCCCGACTTGCCAAAATTAAGAAGCCTATTCAATAAATATGGTGCATGATCCCCTTCAGAAGATGGATAAACTCCATAATTATCATATGTTCTTTTGGGTTTTGCTCTGATTGGTGCAACCCAACATAAATTCCCAGTAAAAGAAGGAATAATAAATTCACCACTAAATTGTGGAGCTCCTTTCACTTTACTCGAAGATTCAGTTTCTTTTTTCTTTTTTGTTTCCAATTCTGTTTCTATAATACTTCTTATAATGGGTAGTGACTTTGGAGCATTTGAGGGAAATTTTATTACATTGTACCCTTTACTTTTGATGCTAACATCTACGTCCTGAATCCAATTTTTGAAGAAAATAAGAGCTTCAGAAGGATCTTTGGGTACAATTGAGAGTTCTTTAACTCTGTACTTAATTGATTTATCTCCAATATTTACAGCAACACTGTGATCTTTAGTTATATAGCTAAACTCTGAAATATAAGGCAACCCTTTCTCATTTTCGAACTTCATTAAAATTGATTTATAAGAAAGATCACTTCTTGTAGAATTATTATTTAGATCAAAAACCCCTATTTTAAAGAAATTTTTATCGCTATTAGCTATCTCACTAAAAGATCCAAGGCGAACGTCTTCAGAATTAAAATCTTGACTAAGCCAAAAACCTGCGTTGTCTAGTAAATTTAGAAGTGATAATATTGACGATTTACCTGTACTATTTTCACCCATGAGAAAATTAACATCAGTAAAAGGAATGTAAGTTTCATTAAAACCCCTAAAATTATCTACATATAAAATTGGCATGATTTCACCTGTTTATGTTTAAAAAAATGATAAAAGAATCAATTAAAGAATGTGAAGAAAAGTACTATAAAAAAGTTTCCAATTTAGCGATTACAATAAATAAAAAATCTAGGAAATAATACAAAATACCAGAATCAATGATTTTTGAGATCAGCTCTTTGAGTTTTATCCCAAATTTATGCGAATGATCCAGGTTTCTAGCGTTGGATGTTAAATTCACTTATTCGGCTGAAACGTGTTTCTGTAGAAATGAGTTAAATACTAATATACAAACCCTTATACCGTTAAAACCAGAGACTGATATTCATGGTTCAGGAAACAAGGATACTCCACACAGCAGACACGCACCTGGGATACCGGCAGTACCACAGCGAGGTACGGAGGCAGGACTTTTTAAAGCTTTTGAGGCAGTCATTCAGGATGCGGTTGACATGCAGGTTGATGCTGTCGTGCATGCGGGGGACCTTTTTGATTCGAGGAACCCTACCCTTGAAGACCTTCTTGAGACTATGAACATCCTGTTCCGGTTGAAGGCTGCAAATATACCTTTTTTTGGAATTGTCGGGAACCACGAGAGCAAGCAAAATACCCAGTGGCTGGACCTCTTTGAGGAAATGGGGCTTGCGTTAAGGCTCGAGAAAACTCCCCGGATGGTAGGAAATACTGCTATCTACGGGATCGACAGCGTCCCTAAGTCAAAGATTCCTCTTTACGATTATTCGGGGTTTGGAGTTCCGGTGTTCCTGTCCGAAGTGTTCCGGTTTTGATATGTATATGAGACAGGAGAAGCAGCAAAAAAATGAAAGTGATAAAATTCTTAAAACACATTGAGAGGATGAAATAAAAATTGGTGGATCCTGATCGGGTCCAAATAAATAATACATTTAACTGCAATGTCTAATGTGCTTGATTTTGTTATTTAAGTGCGTAAGTCCTACTTTTATTTCAAGGTAATTAATTCCAGGGTTTCATATCGAATCCAAACTATCCCCGAATTCAAATTCTCCAGATAATGTTTTTTTCATGCTACCAGCTTCAATTTCAAGTTCCTTCTCAATCTTTGCCTTAATATCTCGGTAATGAGCAAGTGTGCGTTCAACTTGGTCTACGCGGTGTTTTAGTACATCTATTCTCAAATCGTTTTTTCGTTGCTCAGGCAGGGTCGAATAGAATAACGAGTTTTTGAACCTACACGAATTTAATTCGGAAATTCCCATTTCAAGTATCTTGTTATAGGCATCATATTTACTTTCACATTTTATAAGTTCAAGCTTGAACTGCTCGAAATATGATCTGAGTAACGAGATATCCTGTCGGTATTTCGATTTCTTTCGATTTGCTTCGGCTTCCATATCTTTTATCATTTGGATATCGTTCTTAATCTCAATTCTCGGATACGTCTCAACGTATTTCCGGACGTCTTCCCGAGTGACATTTATATTCTTGAGTGATGTTGAACAGTTTCCTGAAACCGACGATGTGGACTTATACATTTCCTGATGAATTTTCCACATTCTTTCAGAATATGCCTGATCCTGCTGAATATACTTAAACACGTTTTCGTACAGTTTCGCTCTCCTTACGTTAGCATCATGAACCTCGCCTCTAAATCTAGCAAGGTCATTGAACCGGAGGATAGTCTGAACAGAGTCTTCACACGTCTCTAAGTAATGAGCCATGTTCATGAGTGCGGCCCAAGAATTATCTATTTCAGTCTGCCACTTGTTTCGAAGAAATATCAAATCATTTTTTCCTGTTAATCTTCCAATAAATCCCCCGTATTCGACTTGATTTGTAGTATTGAAATGGATGTGTTTAAAATGTTTAGTCGTCATCTTTCAGTTACTCCCCGTTAATGTAGTGGTCTAGAATATCGCTTTCTGGAGTGGAATTCCGCATGTTCATTATTACACAAAATCCCACATTATAAAAAATATGCGTTTTCAGTTATATATATTACTCTGTTATGTTTTTTATTATTATGAGCGAACAAAAAATAATATCAGAGGCTTCCAACAGATAAGACACACATTTGTAAGGTCCAGTCACAAACATACATTGAATCAAAGATCCGGTATCAAATCACACTAAAACTATCAGAATAGCCATAAACGGAAAACGATCTTAAAAATGGTATCTGGATTTTTTAATATCTCCTATAATCATCAAAGTTCAGATTTGTTTTCGGCATCCAGTAGTTATAACAACTAAAAAATGTTGAAAAGAATAATAATTTTTGAGATTAACTCTTTGAGTTTTATCCCAAATCTATGCGAATAAGCCAGGTTTCTAACGTTGGGGTGTTAAACTCCCTTATTCGGCTGAAACGTGTTTTTCTGGAAATAAGTTAAATACTAATCACAAACCCCTATACCATTAAAACCAGAGACTGATATTCACAGTTCAGGAAACAAGGATACTCCACACAGCAGACATGCACCTGGGATGCCGCAGTACCACAGCGAGGTACGGAGGCAGGACTTTTTTAAGGCTTTTGAGGTAGTCATTCAGGACGCTGTTGACATGCAGGTTGATGCTGTCGTGCATGCGGGGGACCTTTTTGATTCAAGGAACCCGAAACTTCCTGTTCATAACTGCAAAAATTGAGGGGGAAATTCAGTTAACCTCAGAGATTTGTCATTTAATTAACCTCAGAGGCAAGGTGTTCTTTCGAAAAAGCCATCTCTCTGTCCAATATGATAATAATGGCAGCAACGACAGTAATAAGCACAGTTTCAATGCACTTTGCAAATTGGGTCATTTGCAGAGCTTCCTGCAAGAAATTGATGGAAATGTGAATGAGAATCGCTGCCAGAACACTTTTTCCGTTTTTTATGTAGATCCAGCTGATAATCACTCCCATAGGGATGATGCTGACAAAAAAATTCACCGCATACCAGATGTTTTCCTGGAAAATCTCGTACTGATACATGTTATTGACAAAGATCAGCGGGAAGTGCCAGAGCGACCAGAGTATACTGAAAACAATCGATGCTGTAAAGAAAGTGTGCCGGCTTTGCAGACTTTCAAAGCCATACCCTCTCCATCCAAGCTCTTCAAAAATTGAAGCCAGGATAAGAGTAAGATACGCAGGGACAAATCCTGATGAAAAAGAGTAACCTTCAGCAAATTGAAATTGAGAAGTCGATCCACCAAATGGAAGAGAAAGAAAGATAGATACCAGAACAGTGAGTGGCATTAGTAAAATAAACGCCAGTAGCACTTTTGGATTTATTAACCTGAGATTAATAAACCGGTTGATAAAATCCTTTTTTAAATCAGAATTTTTGGATGTATATATCATAAATAGTGCAACAAAAAAAGGCGTTATTAGTCCAATTAACGTTAATAACATATACAGTCCGCTATCATCATGAAAACTTAAATATGCCGCTGAAAACCAGAGAGCATAGGTTATAATGTAAACCATAAGATAATAGGTTCTGGGTTTGTACCTGTAGTTAGGAATCATCTTTCCCCACCTTTTAACTACCATGACTGTTTCTGATTTTTTTCTATTCGCCCCGATTTTTGCAGTCAAAAGTAATAAATTTATTCTTAATTTTTTGTATTCTGTAAAAAATGTGACAAATTATAATCGTCATCTATATTATTTATAACATATATGCTTTTTTATTTGAATTCGTGATTTTTTATAAAAAGAGCAGATTTAAATCACAGAGTAACCACTCCAACGCGTTAGTCGAAATGATTATGAATAATGTTCAGGCTTCGCTGGATTAATATGAGCTTTTAACAACGGATTTCTGGAAATGAGTTAAATACTAATATACAAACCCTTATACCGTTAAAACCAGAGACTGATATTCATGGTTCAGGAAACAAGGATACTTCACACAGCAGACACG